>NZ_JBNDMK010000017.1:0-165000 GCF_050436545.1 Paraburkholderia sp. GAS41 | reverse complement strand
CTCCAATGCGCCTGAACGGACGGCGTGAAACGCCATCCGTTCAGCACAAAGCGTCGTGACGTCGTCGCGGATCAGGCGCCCGCGAGCGAGGCCTGGACTTTCTGGGCGACGTCGTTCGAAACCCACGACTTCCACATTTCCGGATGATCGTGGAGGAACTGCTTGGCCATCGTCTGACCGTCGATCTTCTTGCTGGTCATTTCGAGGATGGTCTTGTTCAGGAAGTCCATCGAAAAGCTGACTTTCCCGAAGGCCGCCATCATTTCAGGCTCAGCCTGGTAGAAGGGCGTCGAGACACCGACTTTCAGATGCGACACCAGATACGACGACGCGCATTGCGACGTGCTCTTGTCGGCCCGCAGCGTCTCCCAGCATTTCTGGTCGAACGGCGGCATCTTCAGTTGCACGAACTTGTACTTGGCCATCAGCGCTGCCGGTTCCCAGTAGTAGAACAGGATCGGCTTGCCACGCTGATAGGCGGACGAAATGGCTGCGTCGAGCGCGGCGCCGGTGCCCGGGCGGAAATTCGTATAGCTGTCGTCGAGATTGAGCACTTTCAGCAGACGCGTGTTGACACGCTCGCAGTCCCAGCCGGCCGGACAGTTGAGGAAGCGGCCCTTGCCCGGTTCTTCGTCGTCTTCGAAGAGATCCTTGTACTTCGGCAAGTCGGCAACCGATGTCAGGTTCGGTGCAATCGGCTTGATGCCGCGCGCCGGGTCGCCCTTGATGACGTACTCCGGCACGTACCAGCCTTCGTTGGTGCCGCCCGGCAACGTATCGCCGACCAGCTTGACCTGGCCGTCCGCGACGCCCTTGGCGATGATCTCCGAGCGACCCGTCCATTGTTCGCCCCAGACCTGCAGGTCATTGCGCGCCAGTGCCGTTTCGGTGGCGGCGGTGCTGCCGGGGATTTCATCGGTCTTGCAGCCATAGCCTTTCTCGGCGATATAGCGCAGCACTTCCGAGGTGAACGAACCGCTTTCCCATGTGACGCCGGCAAAGTGCACCGGCTTGCCGCTCGAGCACCAGGTGCCGGCGTGGGCGGCGGCCGGGAATAGGGCGCTGGCGGCAAGCGCTACACAGGCCGCGCGCATCCAGGGTTTGATCTGCATTGTCTGTCTCCGTTATGGGCGTTCGGGTGGGCCTCGTGCGAGGCGTCAATTGTCAGGCGTAAGTACTGCGTGAGCTTTGGGTCGCGGCCAGCACGTCTTCGTCGAGCGTGAGGCCGAGGCCGGGTGCGTCGGAGAGCGTGAGCCAGCCTTCGTGGTCGACATCGATCGGTTGCGTCAGCATGAAATCGCGGCGCTCGATCGACCATTCCGGCGGATCGTAAGGAAACTCGATAAAGGGCGCCGAAGCAGCGCCGGCCGTCAGATGCAGATTGGCTGCGAGGCCGATGCCGTTGCCCCACGTATGCGGCGTGAACACCTTGCCGCGCGCTTCGACCGCTTGCGCGAGCTTGCGCAGGCCTTCCATGCCGAGCGAACAGGCCACGTCGGGCTGGAACACGTCGAAGCAGTCGCGTCCGAGCAATTCATCGAATTCATAGCGCTCGCGGGTCATTTCGCCACCGGCGATGCGCAGCGTCGTGGCACGGCGCAACGCGGCGTAGCCGTCGTAGTCGCCGCGATGCAGCGGTTCTTCCATCCAGTAGACGTGCTGTTTTTCGAGTTCACGGGCGACTTCGAGCGCTTCGCTCACCGACCACGGCGTGGCGGTGTCCCATGGCATGCGCCAGCCCTGATTGCAGTCCACCATCAGTTCGAGACGGTCACCCACTGCGTCGCGCACGGCGGCGAGCGCGTTGAAATCGTCGGCGAGACTTGGGCGGCCAAAGCGGATTTTCAGCGCCGGGAAGCCGCGTGCAGCAATGTGCAGCGCCATTTTCGCCATGTCATCCGGGTGCCGATGCACGCCGCTCGAGGCGTAGGCGCGAATCCGGTTGCTGCGTCCGCCCACCATCTTCCAGCAGGGCTCGCCACGAATCTTGCCGGCCAGATCCCACAGGGCGATATCGAGCGGCCACGGACGGCCTGCGTGAAAGCCGATGTTATCGAGGACGGCGCTATGGCGCGCGAGGTCGAGCGGATCAGTGCCGACGAACAGGTGCTGGTAGTCGGCGAAGCCGTACATGGCGTCGCCGGAGCCAATTCCGACGTGGCCCGCGTCGTCATAGACGCGCACGATGGTGGCGGGGAATTTACGGCGCGGCTGGCTATCCCACGACGCCGGGAACGGCGGGTCGAGTTCGAGCTGGTGGTGCGTAATTTCAATCCGGCTGATACGAGGTGTCTCACGGCTCATCAAGCGCTCCAAAGTGGATGACGCAGTGCCGCATCGAGGCGGCATCTTGAATTTAGGAATGACGCCATGCTATGGAGGCCAACCGAGCAACTCAATCGCTTCAATTAAAATAAATGACTGCATGCAATGTGGTGAGATTGAATGCGTATCATGTTAATGACACCCATGGCATAGCAATGCCGCCGAGAAGGAGACCGTCGCATCATGGCGATGAACGCGTGGCTGCCCCGAATTGAAGCGGGCAGCGATCCCAAATACCAGGTTATAGCGCGAGCATTTGCGCAGGCCATCCTCAACGGCCAACTGCCAGCAGGCGAGAAACTGCCGCCGCACCGCTCGCTTGCCAACGAATTGCACGTGACCACTGGCACCATCAGCCGCGCGTATGCCGAGCTGGAACGCCAGGGGTTGGCGAACGCGCGGGTCGGCGACGGCACGTATGTGGCACAGGCACGGGCGCGCGAGATGTCGCCCGGCGGGGTGCATGGCATGGTGCGTCCGGGCATGCCGCAGCCGCCGGCGCTGATCGATCTGGGCCAGAACGTGCCCCAGTCGACCGGCGAGGCCGCTGCGCTGTGCGCCACGCTGCAGGAGATCGGCAGCGACGAACGGCTTGCCGCCGAATTGCTGCAATACGCGCCGGAAGCGGGCTCGATGCGGCATCGCCTCGCGGGCGCGGCGTGGCTCGGGCGCGCCGGCAGTCCGGCGAGCGCGTCGCGGGTGCTGGTGACGCAGGGTGCGCAGCACGCGCTGGCGTCGGTGCTGCGCGCGGTTGCACGGCCGGGGGATACCGTGCTGGCCGAGGTGGTGAGCTATCCGGGCATCATTGCGCTCGCGCGGCAGTTGCGGCTGCATCTGGTGGGCGTTGAAATCGATGCCGAGGGTCTGGTGCCTGCTGCGCTCGAATTGGCGTGCAAGTCGCTGCATCCGCGCGCCATCTTCTGCGTGCCGACTATCCACAATCCGACCACGGCGACCATGTCGAGCGAGCGGCGCGACGCCGTCGCCGAGATATTGCAGCGCCACAGCGTCTTGCTGATCGAGGATCTGGTCCCAGCCATGCTGCTGGAGGCGCCGCCCGAGCCGCTGGCGACACGTCTACCGGATCAATCGTTTCTGATTGCGGGCCTGTCGAAATCAGTCGCGCCGGGATTGCGCGTCGGCTACCTGCAGGCGCCGGCCGCGTGGTGTTCGAAGATTGCCGCGGTGATTCGCAGCGATTGCTGGATGACTGCCCCGTTGATGGCCGAGGTGGTTTCGCGCTGGATCGAGAACGGCGAGATGGAGCGATTGAACGGCTTGCAGCGTGCGCACATCGAGACGCAGCACGAGGTAGCAAACGAGGTGCTCAGGGGCGTGTCGTACCGGGCGGCCGCGACCAGCGCGCACTTGTGGTTGCCGCTGCCGGAACCGTGGCGCGCGGCGGAATTCGCGGCGGCGCTGCGTCAGGAGGGCGTGCTGGTGAAGACGGCGGATAGTTTCGTGATTGGCCGCAATGCGGCGCCGCATGCGATTCGCGTCTGCATGACCGGCGCACCCTCGCGCGAGGCGTTGGCGCGCGGTTTGTCGATGATCCGCACGACGCTGGATCACGGCCTGGAGAGCGGCATGGCGTCGTCATACGCGCCGTGAGGCGCCAGGCACCCGGCTTTCCCGAGTAAACCCGTCCGCGACACACGGCGTGCGGAGTGGGGTGAATGAGCCCTTTGTCACGAGCGGGGAAGGTGCGAGGACGCGCCTCGTCTTGGGCCGTTCCCGGCTCCGAACAGAGAGGGCTCACTGCGAGCTAGCGGTGTGAGCCCGCTTTCTTTTGCCTACTTTTCTTTGCGGCGGCAAAGAAAAGCAGGTGCCGCCCCGCACAGGGGCAACGCAAATAGACCCATAACAAAGCAAGGAAAGGCCAACAAAAACAAAAAAACCGAACTAAAACCCAAGCCACCGCAGGCACTCAACCCCAAACCTGGACGACAATACCCAAACCCAGCACCTTGACCCCTCGCGGAGCGGACAATGAGCACCCAGACCATCGCAGACCACCTGGCAAAAACACTTCACGCAGCCGGAGTCGAACGAATCTGGGGCGTGACCGGTGACAGCCTGAACGGCCTGTCGGACAGCCTCTACCGGCTGGGCTCGATCCGCTGGATGCACACCCGCCACGAGGAAGTGGCCGCCTTCGCGGCTGGCGCGGACGCCGCCACCACCGGCGAACTCGCCGTCTGCGCAGGCAGTTGCGGCCCCGGCAATCTTCACCTGATCAACGGTCTATACGACTGCCATCGCAATCATCAGCCGGTGCTCGCCATCGCGGCGCACATTCCGTCATCGGAAATCGGCCTTGGCTACTTCCAGGAAACGCATCCGCAGGAACTCTTCAAGGAGTGCAGTCACTACGTCGAACTCGTGACGAATCCCTCGCAGTTCCCACGCGTACTGGCCACCGCCATGCACACGGCGATCGTTCAGCAAGGCGTCGCCGTGATCGTGTTGCCGGGCGACGTTGCACTCGCCGAGGCGCCCGACGAAGTGCAAGGATGGGCGGCCACGCCGGAGCCCGCCACGCTGCTACCCGCCGCGGCTGATATCGACAGACTCGCCGATCTGCTGAACGAGGCCGAAGGCGTCACGCTGCTGTGCGGCAGCGGTTGCGCGGGCGCACACGACGAAGTGGTGGCCCTCGCCGACGCGCTCGGCGCACCGACCGTCCACGCGCTACGCGGCAAACAATACGTGGAGTGGGACAACCCGTACGACGTCGGCATGACCGGCCTGATCGGATTCAGTTCGGGGTACTACGCGATGATGTCGTCCGACATGCTGGTAATGCTCGGCACCGATTTCCCCTATCGCAACTTTTATCCATCGCACGGCAATATCGTGCAGATCGATCGCCGCGGCAGCGCGCTCGGAAAACGCGCGCCGCTGAAGCTGGGGTTGGTTGGCGATATCAGGCCCACCTTGCAGGCGCTGTTGCCTAAGCTCACTCGCAAGACTGACCGCGACTTTATCGAGCGGGCGCGTACCCATTACTTCGCGGCCCGCGTCACCCTCGACGATCTTGCGCGGCCGTCGGATCCCGGCAAGCCGATTCATCCGCAATATCTGACGAGTATCGTCGATGAGGTGGCCGACGAAGATGCGATCTTCACCGTCGACGTCGGCACGCCCACGCTATGGGCCGCGCGTTATCTGACGATGAACGGCAAGCGCAGCCTGCACGGTTCGTTCAATCACGGTTCGATGGCCAACGCCATGCCGCAGGCGCTGGGGGCGAAAGCGGCGCAACCGGGCCGCCAGGTGATCTCGCTGTCGGGCGACGGCGGCCTGTCCATGCTGCTCGGGGATCTGCTGACCGCACGTCAACTCGATCTGCCGATCAAGGTGGTGGTCTACAACAACAGTTCGCTCGGTTTTGTCGCGATGGAGATGAAGGCGGGCGGCTATCTCGACACCGGCACCGACCTCAGCCCGACCGATTTTGCAGCCATCGCGCAGGCCGCCGGAATCTACAGTGTGCGTGTAGAGGATTCCGAATCGATCGGCGATGCGTTGCGCGATGCCTTTGCGCATCCGGGGCCGGCGCTGATCGATGTGGTGACGGCCAAGCATGAACTGGCGCTGCCGCCGAAGATCCAGTGGGCCCAGGCGAAGGGCTTCAGCCTGTACATGTTGCGCGCCGTCCTGAACGGGCGCGGCGACGAGGTGGTGGAACTGGCGAATACGAATCTGCGCTAGCCGGGTGTGCCGTCAACGGTTTCGCGGAGGGCGTGGCTCGTATCGGAACACAGTAAAATATTGGGCTTTTCCAGCGCAAATCATCCGTTTGTCTGGGTGATCGACATGCCTATACATGCCTATAGCGGGGCGTAATTTTGAATAGTCCACAGCAGCAAGAAGGCCTGAAGCGCGGGCTGAAAAACCGTCACATTCAATTGATCGCGCTGGGCGGGGCGATCGGCACGGGCTTGTTCCTCGGCTCGGCCAGCGTGTTGCAGGCGGCCGGCCCGTCGATGATTCTGGGCTACGCAATCGGCGGCATCATCGCCTTCATGATCATGCGGCAACTCGGCGAGATGGTTGCGCAAGAACCCGTGGCCGGCTCGTTCAGCCACTTCGCCTACAAGTACTGGGGCGATTTTCCGGGCTTTTTGTCGGGCTGGAATTACTGGGTGCTGTACGTGCTGGTCAGTATGGCCGAGTTGACGGCAGTGGGGACGTATGTGCATTTCTGGTGGCCGGCGGTTCCCGCCTGGGTCTCAGCGCTGGTGTGTTTCGTGGGCATCAATGCGATCAATCTGGCCAACGTGAAGGCCTACGGCGAGACCGAATTCTGGTTTGCGATCATCAAGGTGGTGGCGGTGATCGGCATGATCCTGTTCGGCGGCTACCTGCTGATCAGCGGCCATGGCGGCCCGCAGGCGTCGATTACCAACCTGTGGGCAAACGGCGGCTTCTTCCCGCATGGTTTCCATGGTCTCTTCATGATGCTTGCCGTCATCATGTTTTCGTTCGGCGGTCTCGAACTGATCGGCATCACGGCGGCTGAGGCGGACGAGCCGCGCAAGAGCATTCCTAAGGCGGTGAATCAGGTGATCTACCGGATTTTGCTGTTCTACATTCTTTCGCTGGTGGTGCTGCTGTCGCTGTATCCGTGGAATCAGGTGGCCGCCGGCGGCAGCCCGTTCGTGATGATCTTCTCGCAGATCGGTTCGACCCTGACGGCGAACGTCCTCAACGTCGTGGTGTTGACGGCGGCGCTGTCGGTCTACAACAGCGGCGTGTACGCGAATAGCCGCATGCTGTACGGGCTCGCCGAGCAGGGCAACGCGCCGCGCGCGCTGATGAAGGTGGATCGCCGGGGCGTGCCGTATCTGGCGATCGGCCTGTCGGCACTCGCTACCTTTACCTGCGTGATCGTCAATTACCTGATTCCGTCCGAAGCGCTCGGCGTGCTGATGGCGCTGGTGGTGGCGGCGCTGGTGCTGAACTGGTCACTCATCAGCCTGACGCATCTGAAGTCGCGCAGGGCCATGGTGCAGGCCGGCGAGACGCTGGTGTTCCGGTCGTTCTGGTTTCCGGTCAGCAACTGGATCTGTCTCGCGTTCATGGCGATGATCCTCGTGATTCTCGCCTTGACGCCAGGCTTGTCCGCGTCGGCGTGGCTGGTGCCGATCTGGCTGCTGGTAATGTGGGGCGGCTATACGGTGAAGCGGCGGCGGGCAGGGGCGGCGCTTCACGCCACGCGCTAGGGTTCGTCAATCGCGTCGGAGAACGCATCAACGACGATGCGGTCCCACGATGTCCAGTTTCGCGATCCGCCGGTACAGGGTCGCCCGCGACATGCCCAAGGCCTGCGCCGCCGCGTTGGGCCGCCATTGATGATGCGTGAGCGCTTCGACAATGCGCGTACGTTCGTCGCGAGCGTCGTACTCGCGCGCTGGGATCGTCATGGTCAACGGCGGCTTGCCCACCGCCTCAGGATCGAGCAGCGCCGCAACGTCCGGCGCGACGTGACGCATGTCGACCCGCGACGAATCGCAAAGCGCACACGCATAACGCAACACATTGCGTAACTGCCGGATATTGCCGGGCCATGCGAAGCTTGCGAGACGCTCGGCGAGGCGCGGGTCGAGCGTCAAAACGTGGCCGGCCATTTGCGCTTCTTCGTCGAACACGGCTGCAATGACGTCGCGCACATCCGCGCGTTCGCGCAAGGGCGGCATCGGTAAGCAGGCGCCGCTCAAGCGGTAGTACAGGTCCTCGCGAAACGATCCTTCTGCGACCATCTGCGCGAGATCGCGGTGAGTCGCGCAAATCACGTCGATATCGACCCGCACCGGCGCATCGCCGCCGAGCGGCATCACCTCGCCCTCAGCCAGCACGCGTAGCAGGCGCGTCTGCAGATTGAGCGGCATATCGCCGATTTCGTCGAGAAACAGCGTGCCGGTATGCGCCTGGGCAATCTTGCCGCGCGCGCCGCGACTGCGCGCGCCGGTGAAGGCGCCGGGTGCGTAGCCGAACAGTTCGCTTTCGATCAGCGATTCCGGAATCGCACCGCAATTCACCGCGATGAAAGGCCGCGCGCGCCGCGCGCCTGAATCGTGCACGGCGCGGGCGAAGACTTCCTTGCCGACACCGGTCTCACCGAGAATCAGAATCGGCAGCCGCTTGCCGATCAGACGCAGCGCGACCGACGCGTTGTGGGCGATGCGGGCATCCGCGCTGCCCAGAAACCGGCTCAACGCGCCGACCTGAAGAGCGGCATGAGCGCCATGATGTGACGCACTGTTCGCGCCGGAGACGGCAGCCACGCGAGTCGAGATGCGCAACGGACGTTTGAGCGGCGCGCGAATCCGCGCATGGAGCGTCGAACCGGTGGCCCGCAGACGCAAACAGACAATGCCGTCGCTGCGTGCGGCGTCGTGCAGATCGAGATCGGCGGTGTCGAAGATATCGTCGATATGACGCGGACCGTTCAAGGCCGGAATGCATTCGCGCGCTTTGCGATTTGCCGCCACCAGGTTGCCGCATTCGTCGAAAGCGATCAGCACTTCCGGTTGCGCTTCGACGAAGTTGCGGCTTGCATGCCCGAACAGAATCCAGTGCTGCGTGGTTTGATTGAGGAAATAGCCGTCTTCGATCAGCCCCGCGCTTTGCCGCACCAGTTGAAACACGAGGCGTTGACTGTCGCGGTTATCTGGCGAGCGCACCGCGGAGGCGTCGAGCACGCCGATTATCTCGCCGGTGGGCGCAAAAATCGGCGCCGCGCTGCAGGTCAACGTCGTAAAGGCCGCGCGGAAGTGGTCGGTCTTATGTACGGTGATAGGCGCGAGATCGGTCAGTACGTTTGCAACGCCGCAGGTGCCTTCTTCGCGTTCGGACCAGCATGAGCCGATATACAGGCCCGCGTGCTTGAAATCGCTGCGGCGCTCGCGGTCGATCCGGTAGTCGATCGTGACGCCGTGCGCGTCCGTCAGCAGGACGCAATAGTCGGCCACGCGAATCATGTCGTGCAGTTGCGTCAAACATTGTCCCGAGGTGCGCAGGAAGGTTTCTTCCTTACCTTGGATCTCGCGCAATTCCGCCGAGGTCAGAACGCGGGGCCCGATCACCGCGCCCGGATCGAGCCGGTATTGTTCGAACGAGCGCTGCCACGATGAGACGAGCCGCGCGGAATCGGCGGGTGCGGGCAAGCGTCCTTCGATCGCGCCGCGCACGCGCTCGATATGCTGGGTTTGCGAAACGTATGGCATGGTCGGCTCCGGTCGAGCGACACACAGTCGGTTCAGGCTGATCTTGTAGCACATCCCGCTGCGTGAATCACACTGCAATGCAGCATGCGAGACACGTGAGACGGTCGTCTCACGATTGCATGAGACGCTGTTGCCAGGCGCCGCAATGCAGGCGCCATAAGGTTCAGCGCGACATTGACCGGCGCGGCTGTCTCGCCTCGGACGCGAGACGCGGGCCACGTGAGACATGTTGCGCGACGCGACGCGGTTCATTTGCCTTCGCTTTTGCACCTTTGCCGATAGTCACCACCACGCTGTTCAGCAGAAACACCCTTTAAACAAGGCACTTTCGCCGGACATCGTGCTGACTCCGAAACTTTGGCACACCCCTTGCAGTGTCTCCCGCACGACAAACGCGTCCAGGCGTGAACCCTGATCTCAGGAGACAAACACAGTGCCATCGCCTTTCACCGTTGGCGTCGTCGCGAATCCGGCGTCGGGACGCGACATCCGGCGCCTCACCAGTTACGCATCCGTGTTCCCGACCTCGGAGAAGGCCAACATGGTGGCGCGCCTGCTGGCGGGACTCGGTGCGCTCGGCGTGGACCGCGTGCTGACCTTGCGCGACCGCACCGGCGTCGCGGCGCTGTTGTTGCGCGCCATCGAAACACACGCGGTGGTGGGCACCCAGCAGCGTTGGCCAGCAGTCGATTTCATCGAGCAGCCGATCACCGATAGCGCCGCCGACACGCACGCAGGCGTTGCCGCGATGCTGCGGGCCGGTGTGGAACTGATCGCAGTCCTTGGCGGCGACGGCACGCACCGCGCGGTCGCCGCGCACTGTGGGCGGGTGCCGTTGCTGACGTTATCGACCGGTACCAACAACGCCTTTCCCGACTTGCGCGAGGCGACCGTCGCGGGGCTCGCCGGCGCGCTGGCCGCCTCCGGTGCCGTGCCGCCCGATGTGGCCTTCACGCGCAACAAGCGTCTCGTGGTGCGCTGTGTCGATGGCCGCAATCGCGGCCGGGTCGAGATTGCGCTGGTGGATGTCTGCGTGACCCGGCAACGCTTCGTCGGCGCGCGGGCGATCTCCGAGCCGTGCGATATCGAGTCGCTCTTTCTCACCTTCGCGTCGCCCGACGGCATCGGCCTGTCGTCGATCGGCGGCGCGTGGGCGCCGGTCGAGCGTACGGCTTCGCATGGCCTGCATCTGCGTTTTGCACGCCCCGGCGAGTCGGGCGTGCCGCTGGTCGCACCCATTGCACCGGGCCGCGTCGAGCGGGTGCTCATGCGCACCTGCGAGCGTTTCGAAGTGGGCGGCTGGACCCCGCTCGAGGCCGAACACGGCACGCTCGCATTCGACGGTGAACGCGAAATCGAACTGGAGCGTGGCGATCGATACGAAATCTTACTCGACTGGGACGGCCCACTCACCGTCGACGTCGAACGCACGCTGCGTTACGCGGCGTCGCGGCAACTGGTTCGTGAAGTGGCACACGTGGTCATGCAGCAAACGTAGTGGCGTAGAGGCAGGGCATTCATTTCAAGGAGACACACCATGTCGGTTGCAACGGATTTGAGCAAGGACGAACTGCTGAACGCGTATCGCATGATGCGTACGATCCGCGAGTTCGAGGAGCGTCTGCACGTGGAGTTCGCAACTGGCGAAATACCCGGTTTCGTGCATCTCTACGCGGGCGAAGAAGCGTCGGCGGTGGGCACCATGCTGCATCTGAACGATGCGGACTATGTGGCCACCACGCACCGGGGACACGGCCATTGCATCGCAAAGGGCGTCGACGTGCGCGGCATGATGGCCGAAATCTACGGCCGCAAGACCGGCGTGTGCCACGGCAAAGGCGGCTCGATGCACATTGCGGATCTGTCGAAGGGCATGCTCGGCGCGAACGGTATCGTCGGCGCGGGTGGCCCGTTGATCTGCGGTGCGGCGCTCGCGGCCAAGTACAAGAAATCGGGCGGCGTGGGCGTGTGTTTCTTCGGCGACGGCGCGTCGAATCAGGGGGTGATTTTCGAGTCGTTGAACCTGGCCTCGGTCTGGCGTTTACCGGCGATTTTCGTCGCGGAAAACAACGGCTATGCCGAGGCGACTTCGTCGACATGGTCGGTGGCGACCGACAACATCGCCGATCGCGCGAGCGGCTTCGGCATGCCGGGCGTGATCGTCGACGGTTTCGATTTCTTCGCGGTGCATGAAGCGCTCGGCGAAGCGATCGAGCGGGCTCGTCAAGGCGGCGGGCCGACGCTCGTCGAAGTGAAATTCTCGCGGTATTTCGGCCATTTCGAAGGCGATGCGCAAACCTATCGCGCGCCGGGTGAAGTACAGAAACTGCGTGACGAGAAAGATTGCCTGAAACGTTTCGAAGAGCGGGTGGTGCGCGCGGAGATGCTGGACAAGGATCAGTTGCGTGGCGTCGACGCGGAAGTGAAAGCCTTGATCGATTCAGCCGTGAGCGAAGCCAAGGCCGCGCCGTTGCCCACCACCGAGGATCTGTTGAGCGACGTGTACGTGTCGTACCCGTGACATCCGTCGCAGACCTAATCGATTCTCGCAGTTATTTTCATGGGATCAGAGTCAGCGCTCACGCGCCAACCCTGATCGACAGGAGACAGACATGGCACGCAAAATCACCTTCTCTCAGGCAATCAACGAAGCGCTGAGTCAGGAAATGGCCCGCGACGAAACCGTCATCGTAATGGGCGAGGACAACGCGGGCGGCGCAGGCTCGCCCGGCGAGCAGGACGCTTGGGGCGGCGTACTTGGTGTGACGAAGGGCCTGTTTCACAAGTATCCGGGCCGTGTGCTCGATACACCGCTTTCCGAGGGCGGCTATATCGGCGCGGCAGTGGGCGCGGCGGCATGCGGGATGCGGCCGGTGGCGGAGTTGATGTTCATCGATTTCATGGGCGTGTGTTTCGACCAGATCTTCAATCAGGCCGCGAAATTCCGCTATATGTTCGGCGGCAAGGCAGTCACGCCGGTCGTGATTCGTGCGATGCAGGGCGCCGGTTTGCGCGCGGCTGCGCAACACTCGCAAATGTTGACCTCGCTGTTCACGCATATCCCGGGTCTGAAGGTGGTGTGTCCATCCACGCCTTATGACGCGAAAGGCCTGCTGATTCAGGCGATCCGCGACAACGACCCGGTGATTTTCTGCGAGCACAAGCTGCTGTATGGCCGCGAAGGCGACGTGCCTGAGGAGTCGTATGCAATTCCGTTCGGCGAATCGAATGTCGTGCGCGAAGGCGACGACGTGACGATCGTCACATATGGCCGGATGGTGCATTACGCCACCGAAGCCGCAGAGAAGCTCGCCAAGGACGGCATTCAGGTGGAGGTCATCGACTTGCGCACCACCTCGCCGCTCGACGAGGAGACGATCCTCGAGAGCGCGGAGCGGACCGGGCGCGTCGTGGTGGTGGACGAAGCCAATCCGCGCTGCTCGATTGCCACCGACATCTCCGCGCTGGTCGCACAACGCGCGTTCCATTCGCTGAAGGCGCCGATTGAAATGGTGACGGCGCCGCATACACCCGCGCCGTTTGCCGGCGTGCTTGAAGATCTGTACATCCCGTCGGCCCAGCAGATTGCCGACGCCGTGCTGAAAGTGAGAGGGTGAGCGATGCCGATTCATATGATTACGATGCCCAAGTGGGGCCTGTCGATGGAGCAGGGGCATGTGAACGGCTGGCTCAAGGCGATCGGCGACAAGGTCGCCAAGGGCGACGAAATACTCGATGTGGAGACGGACAAGATTTCGTCCGGCGTCGAGTGTGCGTTCGATGGCATCTTGCGGCGGCAGATCGCGCAGGAAGGCGAGACCTTGCCGGTGGGCGCATTGGTCGCGGTGGTGGCAGACGCTGAAACGCCCGACGCGCAGATCGATGCCGACGTGGAAGCGTTTCAGCGCGACTTCGTGCCGGCCAGCGCGGAAGCGGGCGAAAGTGGCCCGCAGCCGCAGAAAGTCCAGATTGGTGGACGCACTGTGCGGTATCTGAAACTGGGCGAAGGCGGCACACCCGCGCTGCTGATTCACGGCTTCGGCGGCGATCTGAACAACTGGCTGTTCAATCACGCCGATCTTGCCGCGCATCGAGCCGTGTGGGCGCTGGATTTGCCGGGCCATGGCGAGTCGGGCAAAGCCGTGGATAGCGGCAGTCCGAAAGAACTCGCGGACGCCGTGATCGCCTTCATGGACAATCAGGGCATCGAGCGCGCGGATCTCATCGGCCATTCGATGGGCGCACTGGTGGCGATGACGGTGGCGGACCAGGCACCCGCGCGGGTTGCTTCGCTCTCCTTGATTTCCGCTGCGGGCCTCGGCAAGGAAATCAACGGCGCCTACATCAGCGGATTTGCAGAGGGCAGCAATCGCAACGCGCTCAAGCCGCAACTGACGAAGCTCTTTGCCGATCCTACGCTCGTCACGCGTCAACTCGTGGAGGATATCGTCAAGTACAAGCGGCTCGAAGGCGTGCAGGATGCGTTGCGCAAGATTTCCGCGGCCGCCTTCGAAGGTGACGTGCAGCGTGCGGGCTATCGTGAGCGGCTTACGGGGCTCGCACCTCGCATCCTGGTGATCTGGGGGGATCAGGATCAGATCATTCCGGCTTCGCACGCGCAGGGATTGCCGGGCGATATCCGCGTGCATGTGCTCGCAGGCAAGGGGCATATGGTGCAGATGGAAGCGGCCGCGGAGGTGAATCGCCTGCTCAACGACTTTGTCGGGCGCTGAGATGGACGCCGCCCTGCACGACGCGGGCGTCACTGCGCTTGGCCAGCACGGCAAGCGCAGTGGCGACAAACTTGCGCGGATTCCGGTGAAGGTCGTCCCGCTCACGAGCAGTGAGGTCTTACCGAAACCGCCCTGGCTGCACGCCCGGCCGATGATGAGCGAGACGGTCGCCGGGATGGCGGCGATCCTGCGCGAACACCGCCTGCATTCGGTGTGTGAGGAGGCGATGTGTCCGAATATCGGCGAATGTTTTGCCCAGCGCACCGCGACGTTCATGATCATGGGCGGCATCTGCACGCGCCGTTGTGCTTTCTGCGACGTCGCGCACGGCCGCCCGGAGCCGCTCGACGAGCGCGAGCCACAGCGGCTCGCCGAAGCGGTGGCGGCGCTCGGTTTGCGCTATGTCGTCGTGACTTCGGTGGATCGCGATGATCTGCGCGATGGCGGCGCGGGGCATTTCGCGCGCTGTATCGAAGCGTTGCGCGAGCACGTGCCGGGGATCCGTGTCGAAGTGCTGACGCCGGATTTTCGTGGCCGGATGGAGCGGGCCTTGCTCGCGCTGTCACAGGCGTGGCCGGATGTGTTCAATCACAACATCGAAACAGTGCCGTCGCTTTATCGGGCGGCGCGGGCGGGTGCGGATTATCGCGGCTCGCTGGAACTGCTTTTGCGCATGAAGCAGGCGAACGAGGCGGTGCTGACGAAGTCGGGCTTGATGGTCGGGCTTGGGGAGTCGGATCAGGAGTTGATCGGGACGCTGCACGACTTGCGTGTGCATCAGGTCGATGTCGTCACGATTGGACAGTACCTCGCGCCGTCGCGCTTTCACATGCCGGTGCGCCGGTATGTGGAACCGGGACAGTTCGCGGCATTGCGCGAAACGGCGCTCAAGATGGGATTTCGCGAAGTCGTGGCGGGGCCGCTGGTGCGATCGTCGTATCACGCGGATCAGGTGGCTGACGCAGCGAGGGGAGCGCTTGCGTGAAGGGGTGAGGTTGGCCGAGGTGACGCTCAGAAACGACAAACCCCACAGGCACGAAGCGCTTGCAGGGTTGGCGGTAAAGCTTTGCGAGACGAATTGCTGGTGCAGGGCCGGAATGGAAAAATTCCTGCTATCGCTTTGCTGGTGCGGGTTTGAGGAATTTTACTGGTATGGATAGCACCAAAAATACCACCGGGCGTAGGCGTTTGCGAGAAAGAGCGAGAGAAGGCCTATCGGCGAACTGGGCATACTGCAGTCGGACGAGTTCGACCCATAACCACCTTTCGATCTAGTGCAAGGGCTATGGAGGGTTGCAAGATGGAACGGCCATTCGCGCGGTCTCCCGGCTGGCAAGTTGTCGGCCGGAGCCGCCATTGATGCGAGCTGGGTTCTACGTCAGCAATGTGTTCGATTGCTGACTGTGGCGGCATCAAGCAGCCGAACGGCAGCTTCCTACATCGGCGAACTCACACTCCCGACCCGGAGCGGACTCTCGACACGCGGGTGCCACCGGTCGCTATCGCGACGTGATCGGTCATTGAAACCTTGGAACGTGCGCTTCGATCGGCGCGAAAGACATTTATCCGTCGCCGAGGCGAGGTGTGCGTCTTCAAAATTTGGTGGGTCACTCGATCTGACTTTCTTGAGACAAGTGCGATCGTCAATAGACTTGCCTTACGACCGCAGGAACCGTTCGACTTTCTTTTTCAGCACCGTAACGAGTTCGGGTTGCATAAATTCGTACCGGTCTGGTATATCGAGGCACACGATCTTTTTACCCCTAATCTGGGACGAAAACCCCTTCGAAAGCTTGGTCTTGTGCGCGCGTTCCATGACAAAGATCACCTGCGCCCACTCTATTTGCTCTGCTGACAGGACGGTCTCTGCGTCCGGTGCGAGTCCTGCAGAATCGGTCTCGACTCCTGGCCAAGCAGCGAACACCGCTTCTGCAGTTGGACTTCGAAGCCGATTACGGCTGCAAACGAAAAGCGCTCGATTCAATATGGCCCCGGGGATGTGACGTTCGTCGTATGTTAGCGGACACGACCGCTATCGGCGGACAACCGGTCATTCGTCTGACACTGCTGAAGGACCGAAGTTGGCCGGGAGGCCGACCAGCGGCTGTTTGGCATGAGTGACTTCCGCTGATGTGTCGGCGCACATTCCCTGCCGGCAGCATACAGGTTTTGCTGTGCCAATTTGCGGCATAGTGCGGCATAATGTGGCTCTCTCAGGTTCTGGCACGGCCCTCGGAATAGCCAGAATCTTCAGCCGACCCTAACCCGGTCGGCTTTTTTTCGACCTGAGCGTACGCACCGGCGGCTACGAGCGTTCGCTGCGACCGCCCACCTAGAAGCCATCGGCACCACGCGACCCGGAACCGCCTTTCGGATTCGCGACACCGCAACGACCGCTTCCAGAGGCGAACCGGCGTCTGACCGGCGCATTGGCCAGACAAGCGAATGACGCTTGCCGGCCGCATCGGGGCGATCTGAAGGGGTGCGTTTTTCGACTGGAGCGATCGACTTGCGTTTGCACACAGCCTCAACCCGAATCAGTCTTACGTGCCAGGCCGTGCCCGCTCATACGGTAGCACCGACATTCCGGGTTTTCGGCATGCGAAAAAGACGGGGTGCAAGTTGTCTACTCAGTCGTAGAATTTGATTCTGAGTCCATTCCTGACGACCAGGAGAGCACCGGTGGAGCGCCCTGAGCGTACGAGTCGAGGCGCGTCCGGTGTCAGGGCGCGGACTTGGTTAGAGGAGCGCGAAATGGCAAGTGAAGAATACGAAACGGACTATCTCGTGGTCGGTGCCGGGGCCGCCGGGATGGCGTTTACCGACGCGCTGCTCACGCATTCCGACGCCACGGTCACCATAGTCGATCGCCGCCATGCTCCCGGCGGACACTGGATCGACGCCTATCCCTACGTCCGTCTCCATCAGCCCTCCGCCTTCTACGGGGTCAGCTCGGTGCCGCTCGGGCAGGACGCGCTAGACGTGGCCGGGACGAATGGGGGCTACTACGAACTCGCCGGGGCAGACGAGATCCGGGCCTACTTCGCGCAAGTCATGCATCGCCGTTTTTTGCCCAGCGGGCGCGTCCACTACTTTCCGGGCAGCGATTACCTGGGAGGAAACCGCTTTGTGTCCCGGCTCGCGCAAAAGTCATGGAAAGTGCGTGTGCGGCGCAAGGTCGTCGACACCACGTATATCGAAGGCACCGTTCCCGCGACGAGCGCTCCCCCCTTCGAAGTAGCCAATGGCGTTCGCTGCGTGCCCGCAGGCGAGATCACGCGTATCACGGAGCGGCCTGAGCGCTTCGTCGTCATCGGTGCAGGCAAGACGGCCCTCGACACCTGTGTATGGCTGCTGGAACAGGCCGTGCCCGCTTCGTCCATCCGCTGGATCAAACCACGAGAGGCATGGTGGGTGAACCGCAGGTTCCAGCAGCCGCAAGCGCTGCTCCCAGACTCTTATCGCGGCATGGCGATCCAGCTCGAGGCGATGGCACAGGCGACGTCGATCCAGGATCTCTTTGCCCGCCTCGAAGCGGAAGCGTTCTTCCTTCGCATCGATCCCGGCCTCACTCCCACCATGTTTCGCGGTGCGGTGATCAGCGAGGCCGAGTTGGAGCTTCTGCGCCGGATCGAGGACGTCGTTCGCCTCGGCCACGTGCGCAGCATCGGGCGTGGAGAGATTGTCCTGGACGAGGGCCCCGTGTCGACGAACGAGGGGACGGTGCATGTCCACTGCGCGTCGAGAGGGCTGTCGCGACCACCTCTGCGCCCGATCTTCGAGACTGGACGAGTGACCGTCCAGCCATTCCTTTGGGGATTCGTGTGTTACCAGTTCGCGATGCTGGGCGTAATCGAGGCCACTGTACAGAGCGACGAGGAGAAGAACCATCTCTGCCCGCCCATCGCTTACTGGGACGCGAACACGGACTACTTGTCCGCGTTCCTTGCGACTCTTGCGAACGAACGGGCCCGGGCCGCCTACCCGGCACTTGCCAACTGGGCAAAGGAAACACGGCTCAATCCGTTCAGTGGGCTCGCGCACTACCGCGATGCCCCGAACGTCGTGGAAGCTCGTGAACGCATCAAGCGCTTCGGGGCGGCGGCAGTGGGCAATCTCGCGCAGCTACTGAGGACGAGCGCCGCTCAGGCAGGGGGCATCAGACACGCAAATTGAAACGTGGCTTGGATCGCTTCGGGCTGTTCAAGATCGCTCATGGCGTAAGGGCGAAGAGCGGCGGCTGATCGGGTTGGCCGATGATGAGATTTGTGTCATTGCCACGTCTGCGTCAGGTAACTGAGCGGAGCCGACGTCCAGATGGCCGACATGCGACCTGCGCCAACATCTCTTCATTGCCGTACCCGGAAGTACAGCCGGTCCGGTCATCGCGGATTTCGGCCGGGTGTCGAACTACCGTACCGACCCTGAGCAGCCAGTGGTTCCCCCGCAAGTTGTGTGGCCGCTTTCAAACTTGGAGCGGTCGGTCCCGTCCACAGGTTGACTGATCGAAAGCAGTTACCACGCTTCATGCAATCCGTCTCGGCGTGGGGACCTTCGACATCTCCCGATCCGTTTGCATCCGTGCCCGCGCTTTATGCCTGCCAGGAATGACTGTTATCAACGGCGCCTGCCTTCTTCGAGCGGACGCCGACCTTCATCATTTGCTCATCGTCAACCAACAGGAGCAAAACGATGATTAACTTCCAAACCTACACGATCGATAATGCACCGGCCGCTTCGAAGGCCAGTCTCGAAGGCACGAAGCGCGCCTTTGGCTTCGTCCCCAACCTGCAGGCGTATATGGCTGAATCGCCGGAACTGCTGGCCGGTTACTCCGCGCTGTGGGACCTGTTCTCCAAAAGCACGCTGACACCGCACGAACAGCAGGTCGTCTACCTCACCTCGAACTTCGAGAACGACTGCCACTACTGCATGGCCGGCCACAGCACGCTCGCGAAGATGATCAAGATGGACCCGGCTGTGATCGATGCCCTGCGCGCCGGCACTGCGCTGCCTGATGTGAAGCTCGAAGCGCTGCATCGCTTCACGACGATCGTCGTGCGTGAACGCGGTTTTGCGACCGACGCTGAAGTCGACGCTTTCCTCGCCGCCGGCTATACGCGCCGCAATGTGTTCGAGGTGATTCTCGGCGTGGCGACAAAGGTGATGAGCAACTACACGAACCACATCGTGCATACGCCTTACGACGCCTTCATGAAGGGCAACGAGTGGACCAAGCCCCAGACGGCTGTTGCGGCCAGCGTCTGAGCGCAGGTTCGAACTCAATCACCCGATACAGGAGAAGATCATGTCATTGCAAGACAAACTCGACGCGTTCAAGGCGGACTTCAAGGGCGGCAAGCCGCCGTTCTACGCACCGCCTGAGATTCACCCGATCATGGAGCGCGCCACCGCCGAGCTGATCGCAAGCGGACAGGCGGCTCGCGCAATCAAGGCCGGCGACCGCGCACCCAGTTTCACGCTCAAGGATCAGGACGGCAATGAAGTGTCGTCGACGGAGCTGCTACGGCGCGGACCGCTGGTCATCACGTTCTATCGCGGCGTATGGTGTCCGTACTGCAACATCGAACTGCAGGCGATCAACGAAGCGCTGCCGCAGATCGAAGGATACGGCGCGAGCGCTGTGGCCATTTCGCCGCAGACCGCTGTGAACAGCCGCAAGTCTGTGCGTGATAACAAGCTCGGCTTTCCCGTGTTGAGCGACACGAACGGCGAGGTTGGCGCAGCGTTCGGCCTGCGCTTCGCGCTGCCTGACTATCTGGTCGATCTTTACAAGGCCCTGAAGAACGATCTGCCCGCGTTCAACGGTGTTCCGTCATGGACATTGCCGATGCCCGCGCGCTACGTGATTGGCCAGGATGGCATCGTGCTGTATTCGGAGGTGAATCCCGACTACACGTATCGTCCGGATCCGGTCGATATGTTCCCTGTCCTAGAGCGTGCGAACGCAAAGGTTTAAGCGGGCGCACAAGCCGTCGCCGCCTTCGGGCGGCTTTTCTTTTCCCTCATTTTATTCACACCCACTGACCATCATGACAAAGCGTACTTTTCTGGTGACGGGCGCCACCAAAGGCATCGGTCTCGCGCTCAGCGAGCGGCTCGTCGCGGCAGGGCATCAGGTCATCGGCATCGCTCGTTCGCACGCGGCGTTTCCTGGCGAACTCGTCACGCTGGACCTCGGCGATCGCGGCGCAACCGACGCAGCATTGCGCGAGTTGGCGCAACGCCGTCGCGTCGACGGCATCATCAACAACGTCGGACTGGTTCGGCCGCAACGTGTTGAAGCGGTCGATCTCGATGTGCTCGACGAAGTCTTCTCCGTGAATCTTCATCCGGCCATCCAGACAGCGCAAGCATTTTTGCCCGGCATGCGCGAGCGCGGCTGGGGGCGCATCGTCAATATCTCCAGCCTCACCATTCTGGGCATCACGCAACGCACGGCTTATGCCGCTGCAAAGGCCGCGCTCGTTAGCTTCGCCCGTACATGGGCGCTGGAACTCGCCAAGACAGGCGTCACGGTGAATTCGGTGGCACCGGGTCCGACCGAAACGGAGTTGTTTCGCGCCAACAACCCTCCCGGAAGCGAAGGCGAACAGCGCTATCTGTCCGGGGTGCCCATGGGGCGCTTCGGAAAGCCGGAAGAGATCGCCGCCGCAATCGCGTTCCTGCTTTCCGATGATGCGGGTTTCATCACCGGGCAGACGCTCTTTGTCGACGGCGGCGCCTCAGTCGGCAAGGCCGGAATCTGAAGGCAAGCTGTCGGTCGGTCTGGCAAACAGGCTTTCGACGAAGGCGACAAAGGCGCGCGCTTTCGTCGTTGCCATACGCCCGGAAGGAAAGACAGCCCATACATCGACGCCCGGCAGCGTCCAATCCGTGAGCGCCGCCTGCACGGAGCCGTCCGCGTGTCCGAAAGCCCATGAGTCTCCACCGCTGCGCATCGCGTGAACGATCGCCCGATGCTGGCTGAGTTCGGCGGGCGAACGCGGCACCCCATGTCGCGCGAAGTACGCCTTCGTGCCGACAACCATCCGTTTTCCGCTTGCGACACGACGCGCCGTCATCGCGGAGTCGTCGAGTCGGCCCATGCGCAACGCGACGTCGACGCCTTCCTCAAGCAGATCGATCGGACGGTCGTCCATGACGATCTCCACGTCGAGGTCCGGATGCTGCTCGAGGAACGCCCCAAGCGCTGGGATGACATGCAGCCTCGCGAAGGTCACGGCGGCGCCCACGCGTAGCCTCCCGACCAGTCCCTCCGACGACTCACGCACCGAATGTTCCGCGCGATCGGCTTCTTCGATCGCCAGGCACGCATGTTCATAGAACCGCTGGCCAGCATCGGTGGGCGTCAGGCCACGAGTTGAGCGCAAGAGGAGCCGGGCGTTCAGATGCTCTTCCAGTTGCGCGATCGATTTCGATACGGCGGGCTGTCCAATCTGAAGCCGACGCGCCGCAGCCGAGAACGAGCCAGCCTCTACGACGGCGGTGAAGGTTTCCATTGCGGCCAGGCGATCCATGCGGGCGGTGTCTCGGTAGTGGAAAAAGGTATTGAAAAAAAAGGGAGGGCCAGTCCCGCTGAGCGCGAGCGATATCGCGTCGCACGCCGACGACCGCGCAACTCTACCGCAGCCAGATGCTCTGACCGCCGCGCGGCGACAGCGTGCCTTGCCACAGTCTCCGTCAGCGTCGGGATGGCACCGCGCGACCGACCCCAAGGTGTGCTCATGCCTGAGCGGAATAGCTTCTATCGCCGCGACAGTGCTTCCGGGACAGACGCCAATCGCCGAAAGTCACGTCATCCCATTCAAGGTTTCAGGAGTCAAATCCATGTATCAGGTCTACGCATTTTCCACGCCGAATTCCGTCAAGGTGCCGATTGCGCTCGAAGAACTTGGCTTGCAATACGAACTGCACGCGGTGAACGTCCGGAAGGGGGAGCAAAAGCGCGCCGATTTCGTCGCCTTGAATCAGAACGCCAAGGTGCCGGTGCTTCGCGACGATGAACGTAGCTTCACGCTGAGCGAGTCGGCCGCGATCCTCGTCCATCTCGCGGAGCGTCACGGCGCGTTGCTGGCGCAGGAGCCGCTCACGCGCGCGCGTACCTTCGAGCAGCTGTTTGTACATGCATCCGGCCTCAGTCCGGCATTCGGCCAGGCGGGATATTTTCTGCGCTCCGCACCAGCCGGCTCGTCGGAGCACGCGCTGGACCGCTTCGCGCAGGAGGCCCGTCGCCAGCTCGGATTGCTCGACGCTGTGCTTTCTACGCGGACCTTCGTCGCGGGCGAAGACTTCTCCATCGCTGACATCGCCCATTTCGGCTGGATCTGGCGCCGGACGTTTCCGGATCTGACACTGGACGATGTGCCGAACGTGCAGCGCTGGTACGACGCAGTATCGAATCGCCCGGCGGTCGGACGGGCAATCGCAAGAATCGAATCGCTCGCCGAAGACAGGCAGGCAGCGTGAAAAATACCGTGTCGAAATCCCGTTTGTTGATTGCGTTCGCCACTCTTTCGATCGCAGTGGGGATCGTTATGAGCCGTCCGACATCGATGCAACGATCCGTGCCGTTATTTGGCGCCGCGGTGAGCGCGGAGCTTGCCCGCGTCATAGGCTTCGGCATGGTCTAGATATCGCGCAGCATTTGCCAACCTCGAATCAACGCCTACGTGAACAAAATGGACAAACTCTTCAGCAGTATCAATGTCGGACCTTTCGAACTCGATCACCGCGTCGTGCTCGCCCCGCTCACGCGTATGCGCACCGAACATGGCAACGTCCCGGGCGATCTGATGGTGGACTACTACATGCAGCGAGCGTCGAGTGGTGGTCTCTTGATCAGCGATGCAACCGCCGTCTCGCCGCTCGGCATTGCTTATGTCGACGCACCGGGGATCTTTAACGAAGAACAGATGCGAGGATGGAAGCGCGTGACCGAGGCCGTGCATGCGAAGGGCGCCCGCATCTTCCTGCAAATGTGGCATGCGGGGCGTCAGGCGCATCCGGCCAACACGGGCGGGCTGATGCCAGTAGCACCGTCGGCGTTGCGATCACTCGAACATGCGGCGATCCGCGACGGGAACGGAAACGTCGTCGAAGCGGAACTGGTCGTGCCGCGCGTACTGGAGATTGACGAGATCGCGGTCATTGTCCAGCAGTTCCGCCGTGGTGCCGAGCTTGCAAAACAGGCTGGCTTCGACGGTGTGGAACTGCATGGCGCGAATGGATACCTGTTCGAGCAGTTTCTGCTGGACGGAACCAACCAGCGTACAGACTGGTATGGCGGCGAGATCGAGAACCGCGCGCGCTTTCTGTTTGACACGCTCGACGCCGTCGTGTCCGTGTGGGGACCGGGTCACGTGGCGCTTCGTCTGTCGCCGAGCGGAACGTACGGAACGATGTCAGACAGCGATCCGCACGCCACGTTTGGCTATGTAGCGCGCCGTCTCAACGACTATGAACTGGCGTACCTGCATGTCATCGAACCCCGCATTCGCGGCATCGTCGAGCAGGCAACCCAGGAGGGCGACGTGATGTCGAAGGACATCAGACGCATCTATCGGGGGACCGTCATCGCGGCCGGCGGGTTTACGGGAGACAGTGCGGAACAGATCATTGCCGATGGCCACGCTGATATGGTCGCTTTCGGACGGATGTTCATTTCCAATCCGGATTTACCGCACCGTCTGCGCAACCGGAGTCCCCTTACACCGTACGACCGCTCGACGTTCTACGGTGGCGATTCGCGAGGTTATACCGACTACGCACGCGATTCTGCGACCACGGCGTAACAGAGCGCGTGGGTCACCGGTCGGGCGCGCGCCGGAAATGGTAGACGGGGCCACCGGCGCGTCTTCGGTGCAAAGCGGCCATTTGAACGTCCGATGTTCGAAGTGGTCGAGCGACTGCTCCTGGCCGCACTCTGTCTACCAGTGATCGGCAGCACGCGACCCGCTGCTCCTCGACGAACTCGCGCAGACTTCTCAAATACAGCTTGAAACGGACGGTCAAGGCCATCCAGGCGGTTCGAAGTTTAGTGTCGATCGGGACCTCCGTTGACGAGCAAAAGGACTTATTCGCCCGTTCGCTCGCGCATGCAGGGATGCTCGTTCCGCTGGTGGACCTTCGCTCTTACTGAATGGGTCCCGGTTTAACTTCCCCGCTCGGAAGAACAAGTTTGAAAACCGCCCCATGGGGCGCGTTTGCACACGCCCAAAGTCGCCCTCCGTGCGCCTCGACAATCGACCTGCAGACCGACAAGCTTATGCCCAGGCCATGTTCCTTCGTCGTGTAGAACGGATCGAAGACGCGCTCCGCCTCCGCTGGTGGTAGTCCCGGGCCAGAGTCCCTAACGGCGACATACACACCATGCGATGAATCCGCGGCCGTGCAGATCCGCACCTCGCGCGTACCCATGCTCGTTGCGCTTATGGCTTCGACAGCATTGACGATAAGGTTGAGTACCACCTGTTGCAACTGAATACGATTTCCTACGACGAATGGCAAGCGATTTTCGAACAACGTCAGCATCGAGACATTGTGCTGCGCCGCTTCGCTCCGCGTCAGCTCGATTACCTCACGGACCGCGTCGTTAATGTCCACGTTGCTCTTGTGTGGGGGCGCTTTGTTGATCAGATCGCGAATCCGGCTTACGACACCGCCAGCTCGCATGTTGTCTCTGATGATGCGTTCGAGCGCCTGCCTGACCTCCCCGAGATTTGCGGGGTTGGAGTCCAGCCAGCGTAGGGCGGCGGAAGCATTCGCTGCTGTCGCGCAGATCGGTTGCTGGATTTCGTGGGCGATCGAGGCAGTGAGCTGGTCCATCGTCGCAGCACGATTCGCACGCGCGAGCTGCACTTGCACTTCGCGGAAGCGTCGTTCGCTCTCCAGCGCAACTTTCTGCTCGGTGAAGTCCCGCGTGACCTTCGCGTAGCCTATCAGTTGACCGGCGTCATTCCTTATCGAGTCAATAACGACATGAGCCCAGAAACGTGTGCCGTCCTTTCTCACGCGCCAACCCTCAGCTCTGAATTTCCCCGTCTCGGCGGCTATGCGCAGGGCGCGGACCGGAATCCCGGCCTGCCGCTCCTCGCCGGTATAAAACAGCGAAAAATTCTGTCCGATCACCTCTTCGGCCAAATAGCCCTTGCAACGCTGGGCACCCGCGTTCCAGCTTACGATTGTCCCGCGAGGGTCAAGCATGTAGATTGCGTAGTCGCTGACGCTTGTGACAAGAAGTTCGTAGCGCTGGACTTCGCTAAATCCTACAGCCGTCGAAGCATTGGTGACTGTCATGGTGTCGAAATCAAGGTCGGACGGCCAAATTGTTTCCGCCTTATCTCGCCTTGCTTGGCAAGGCAGTGGTGGAAAGATTGCTGACGATAGACGATTGGTATTTGGCCGCTGGCCATAACCTGATTTCTCCAGAGCTCAAAACCCTAAATAGTGCGGCGCACCACTTCGTTTTCCATCCGCAGCGCCTGGGTGGCGTGATCCAGATTTACCATCGCGCGAATCGATATGGCACTATGCATCTCGGCCCGTCTGCCGCTTTTGATCTACGTCAAGGCGGTCCTTCCACGATGTCGCGGTCACATGCATTTGCCGGTGTCCTGATGAAGTGCTCGCGAATATATCTTTCGGGCGCGATGAAGGGCTGGGAGCATTTATTGTTCCGAAGCCGGCATGACAGCAGCCATTAGCTCGACGCTCGCAAGCATCGCGAAGACCACACTTGAAGGAAAAAATATCGTCGTGCGCGCCGAAGGTATAACGTGGAAGAGCGTGTATGCTCGTGCCGGATCACCCGCCTGATAGCAACCCCTCTACGCGACCGAATCCATGGTTGCTTTGGCTGTATCGGCAAAGAGAGTAAGTACGCGGTGATGACCAAGAAAAATGCTCGCGTGTCCCCGACACGACCGCCGCTCTGAAATCGGCGGAACGACGCGTCGGTGATGCCACAATCGACTGCGGGCCGGTCAGGACGTTGTTCGCTGTGTACTAGAAGGCTGATCGCTTCGTAGCTCAGCCTCGGCCAAGATGCCTCCCCATCGCGTGTTCAAGGCGACACGATAGTTCGCGCGAGGTCACATTATGAACGACGAAAGTGTGCTCAGTAATGCTATTGCTCATGAAGTCACGGAGCCATTGACGCCGATGATGGCCAATGCCGCTGCCGGCTTGCTCTGGCTTGAGTGCGCAACGCCTGATCTCGATGAGGCGAAGACGGCGTTTCACCGGATCGTTGCGGACGGCCAGCGCGTGGCAGCGGTAGTCGAAAGAATCCAGACAATCTTGAGGAAGCGTGATCTGAACACGGCCGCGTTAGACATCCAAGCGCTCGTCGGTGAAATGAATAAGTTGGAGAAAGATTCACTGCATCGCGCGAAACGAGTGACGGTTTCGGAACAGAAAGCAGTGAAAACTTGCCGGCTATATGCTAAAAGGCGATGGACACGCACCAAGTACATCGGCAGGATTAAGCCGCGCAATTGGTCGTCCTAAGGCAGTCACCTCTTCGAGTTTGCGAGCTGTCGCTCGTCGGGTGAACGTCTCTTGTAAATTCGGTTGCGGCCATCCGATCCACTGTTGCGAACGTCTCCTGTTGGCCGATGGCTGTCCGATGCAATCGGTATATGCTGCCCGAAACTCGCGGGTCGGTGATCGACAGCACGCGACCCTCAATTGCCTTTCGAGCCGACGCAACGGCTACGGCCGGTTGCAAGGTGGAACGGCCATTCGCGCGGTGTCCCTGTTGGCAAGTTGTCGGCCTTAGCCGATACTCGCGGGGAGCATCGACGCGCCATCGCGATTGGCAGTCGTAAAAAAACACCCCCGATCACGCTCGGAAAATATACGTGGACCATGAAGTCGAACCATTCGAGCGCGCCGCCTACCACTGGCGAGACAATGTTTTTCTAGATCTTATGCCGAGAGCCGTGGGCGGCCACGGGCTTAAGCCCAAGCTCCCAACACGCGCAACACCGGCGCAAAGAAGTCCTGATCCGGAAATTGCCTCGTAGTGATGCAATCGGCTCGATTCGTGACAGGACGATTTTCACGAGCTACAACTAGAATTAAACAGAAAGCGGAGCTTTCTTTTCGAAAGAAAAGAAGAAGTTGAAATTGGAATGTTCTTTCTGGTGAACTGCCTTGTATGGTGAGGACAAAGCGGTGGGCGCGACATTTCTTTTTGGACTCTTTCGGCTCATACCGGCGCAACAACTATTACTCAAAGACAACGTGCGTGTCCCACTTGGCGGTCGCGCATTGGACATCCTGACTGCGCTCGTTGAACGTCCGGGTAAGCTGGTCTCAAAGCGGGAACTGATGGCCCGCGCATGGCCAGGTCTGGATGTTGAAGAGAGCAGTCTGAAGATTCAGATCGCAGGATTGCGTAAGTCTCTTGGAGACGGGCAAACAGATGACCGCTATATCGCTACCGTCAAGGGTCGAGGCTATCAATTCGCAGCACCTGTTATATGTGAAGTCCTGACGGACGATGGCGACAGCCGATCGGAAGTTCAAACCGTGTGGGAGGATGGCGAGCGCGTCTTTAGCCGGATACAACGGTCGGCCGATGGCGGCGAGACGATACTCGTTGCCCGGCCCGCCGGGGAGGAGCCTTCTCCTGCCAGTCTTGACCGGCTCGCTCACGAATTCGGATTGAAAGATGAACTCGATAGCGCGTGGGCGGTGCGGCCTCTAGAGTTGGTGCGCGAGGGCGGTGGGACGCTGTTGGTACTCGAGGATCCGGGCGGCGGGCCGCTCGATAAGCTGGTCGGCGCGCCCATGGCGGTGGGCAGCGCGGTGCGCCTCGCCATCGGCATTGCCGTGGCGCTGGGCAAGCTTCACCAGCGCGGCCTCATCCATAAGGATCTCAAGCCTGCCCATATTCTCGTGAACTGCTCGGACGGTCAGCCGCGACTGACCGGATTCGGCATCGCCTCGCAGCTGCGCCGGGAGCGACAGGCGCCCGAGCCGCCAGAGACCCTCGCTGGTACGTTTGCCTACATGGCCCCCGAACAGACCGGGCGCATGAACCGCTCGATCGACACCCGCAGCGATCTCTATGCACTCGGCGTCACGCTCTACCAGATGCTTACCGGTTCGCTGCCGTTCACTGCAGCCGATCCATTAGAGTGGGTGCACTGCCATATTGCGCGCAAGCCGGTTCCGCCCACCGAGCGGCGTGAGGGGGTCCCAGCCCCAGTGTCCGCCATCGTCATGAAGCTGCTTGCCAAGACGGCCGAGGAGCGCTATCAGACCGCCGGTGGAGTGGAGCGCGATCTGCTGCGCTGCCTCGCCGGCTGGGAAGCCCTTGGCTACATCGACAACTTCGCACTCGGTCAACAGGACACGCCCGACCGGCTGCTCATTCCGGAAAGGCTTTACGGGCGCTCCATCGAGATCGAGACCTTGCTCACGGCCTTCGATCGCATCGTCAAAGATGGCGCGCCGGAACTGGTGCTGGTCTCCGGCTATTCGGGCATTGGCAAGTCCGCCGTTGTGAACGAACTGCACCGGGTGCTGGTGCCACCGCGCGGACTTTTCGCCGCGGGCAAGTTCGACCAGTACAAGCGCGACATTCCGTATGCGACACTCGTCCAGGCTTTCCAGAGTCTCGTCCGACCGCTGCTCGGCAAGCCCGACACTGAGCTGTCCAGCTGGCGCGACGCCTTTGTCGAAGCACTCGGACCGAATGCACGGCTGATGGTTGACGTCGTGCCCGAGCTCAGGCTCATCATCGGCGAGCCGCCCCCCGTCCCCGAGCTTGGGCCACAACACGCACAACGTCGTTTCCAGCTGGTGTTCCGGCGTTTCATCGGTGTCTTTGCCCGGGCGGACCATCCGCTGGCGCTCTTCCTCGACGACCTGCAATGGCTCGACTCAGCCACGCTCGATATACTCGAGGACCTGTTGACCCGATCGGATCTGCAGCACCTCATGCTGATCGGTGCCTATCGCGACAATGAGGTGAGCCCCGACCATCCGCTGAGGCGCAAGCTTGAAGCCGTCAAGGCTAACGAAGGAAAGGTCACGGAGATTGCGCTGGCGCCGCTCGGTCAGGCGGATCTGGGGCAGTGGCTCGCGGACGCGCTTCACTGCGAGCCCGCACTCGCCACGCCGCTTGCGCAACTGGTCCACCACAAAACCGGCGGCAATCCGTTTTTTGCCATCCAGTTCCTGTCGTCGTTCGCCGACGAGGGCTTACTCCTCTTTGACCACGGTGCTGCGCGCTGGTGCTGGGATCTCGACCGCATTCACGCCAAGGGTTATACCGACAACGTCGTCGACCTCATGGTCGCAAAACTCACACGCCTGCCGGGCGAAACACAGAATGCGCTGCAGCAACTGGCGTGTCTTGGCAATAGCGCCGGGACGGCGACGATCTCACTCGTCCTCGGCAAGTCAGAGGAGCACGTTCACGCGGCGCTCTGGGCCGCCATCCGGCTGGAATTGGTCGAGCTCCGGGCGGCCGGCTACCAGTTCGCGCACGATCGCGTTCAGGAAGCCGCGTATTCGCTGATCGAAGAAGGACTGCGGGGCGTTGCCCACCTTCGTATCGGCCGACTGCTGGCGGAACACACGCCAGTCGGGCAGCGAGAGGAGGCGATCTTCGAGATTGTCAATCATCTGAACCGCGCGACCCCCTTGATCACGACACAGGAGGAGCGGGATCAGCTCGCCGGGTTCAACCTGATGGCCGGGACGCGCGCCAAGACCTCCACCGCCTACGCCTCAGCACTCAGCTATCTGGTAGCGGGCGTGGCGCTCGTGGGTGGCGATGGCTGGGATCGGCAGCGAGAACTCCTCTTCGCGCTGGAATTGCAGCGAGCCGAATGCGAATTCCTGACCGGTGCGCTGGCTGCTGCGGACGAGCGTCTGACGGCACTGGTCGCCCGCACGCAAGATGCGATGGAAGCTGCGCGCGTGGCGTATCTGCGCGTGGATCTGCTCTTGACCCGCGATCAGAGCGGTCGTGCGATCGATGTCGGTCTGGAATACCTCAACAATCTTGGCATCGAATCGTCACCGCACCCGACGGAAGAGGAAGCGCGCCGCGAGTATCAACGGATCCGATCCACCCTCGGAGACCGCCCACTTGAGGCACTGATCGATCTGCCCTTGATGAGCGATCCGGCATCCATCGCGGCTCTCAATGTTCTGGCCAGGCTCGCAGTGCCTGCCCTTCATAAGAGTCCGACGCTCGCCTGCACGATCATCTGTCGCATGGCCAATCTGAGTCTCGAGCGCGGCAACGCTGACGCATCCACATACGGCTATGCCTGGCTTGGCGCGATCGCGGTGCAGCGCTTCGGCGACTACGAGGCCGGATATCGATTCGGCAGGATCGGTTACGAGCTGGTCGACCAGCGCGGGCTCAAACGCTTCCAGGCGCTGACCTATATCACCTTCGGGAGCGCGGTCCTCCCGTGGAAGCGACATATCCGCGATGGCAGTGAGCTGGCGCGTCGCGCATTCGAGGCGGCCAACCGAAGCGGAGACCTGAATTACGCGGCGCTGATCTGTGGTCAGCTGAATACCAACCTGCTTGCCGCCGGCTACCCGCTGGAGCAGGTTCAATCCGAGGCTGAACGGGGTCTCGCGTTCTCGCACAAGATACGATTCGGCGCCGCAATTGACCGCATCCACGCCCAGCTCGGTCTGGTACGTACGCTGCGGGGGCTCACGCCGGTGTTTGGCCACTTCGACGACGCCAGTTTCGATGAGCTTCAGATAGAGCGACGCTTCAGGGAGAACCCGGATCTGGCCAATGCGGAGTGCTGGTACAGCATCCGCAAAATGCAGGCGCGGTACTTTGCAAGCGATTACCGTGCAGCGGTCGATGCCGCCTTGTGGGCGAGATTGCTGCTCTGCGGGCCTCCGACCTTCGAATTGGCCGAATACCACTTTTACGGTGCGTTGTCTTACGCGGCCCATTTCGATACGGCAACGGCTGAGGAGCGACAAATTCATCTACAGGCGCTTGCAGACCATCAACGACAACTCGAGATTTGGGCGGCACATTGCCCGGAGAATTTCGAAAGCCGTGCGGCCCTGGTGAGGGCGGAGATCGCCCGGATCGAAGGACGTGCGCTCGATGCAGAAGCGCTTTACGAACAGGCAATCAAATCGGCCCAGACAAACCGCCTGGTGCACATCGAGGCCCTCGCCAACGAGCTTGCGGCGCGCTTATTTTCGACGCGAGGTTCTGAGAGAGCAGCGCGCGGCTACCTGCAGGATGCCCACGACGCCTATCTGCGCTGGGGAGCCCAGGGCAAGGCGCGACAGCTTGAACAGTGCTACCCCAACCTCAAGCCCCATGCGGGCAATCTGCGCCAGACGGCCACACCCGGAACGCCAATCGAGCAACTAGATCTCGCTACGGTTCTAAGCGTCTCTGAGATTGTTTCGGGCGAAATTGTGCTCGAGAAGCTGATGGAAGCGCTGATGCGCACCGCAGTGGAACACGCAGGTGCACAGCGCGGCCTGCTCGTGCTCCCGCGGGATGCCGGGCTATGGATCGAGGCGCAGGCCGATACCGACGGCGGCTCAATCACGGTCGCGCTGCCCGAAGCACCGGGGTCTGCGGCGGAGCTGCCCGAGTCAGTTCTCCTGTATTGCGCCCGTACACAGGAAAGCGTCATCCTCGACGATGCCTCTGCCCGGGGCAGCTTTTCCAGCGATCAGTACATTACCCGCGTGCACGCGCGTTCAGTCCTTTGCCTGCCACTCATCAAACAGGGCAGGCTGATTGCCCTGCTTTATCTGGAAAACCACCTCACCGCCGGCGCCTTTACCCCGGCAAGGATCGCGGTGTTGAAGGTATTGGCTTCGCAGGCTGCGATGACGCTGGAAAATGCGCGTCTGTACCGCGATCTCACGAAACGCGAAGCGAAAATCCGGCGCCTCGTCGACGCCAACATTGTGGGAATCGTGATTTCCGATATCGAAGGGGGAATCCTCGAAGCCAATGACGCGTTCCTTCGTATCGTAGGATATGACAGGGATGATCTGTTGGGGAGGCGTCTGCGCTGGGGCGACCTTACGCCACCGGAGTGGCTTGAGCGCAACCGGAAAGAGTGGATGCCGGAGCTCACGATTACGGGGACACTGCAGCCCTATGAGAAAGAATACTTCAGGAAGGACGGCAGCCGGGTACCCGTGCTAATTGGCGTTGCGATGCTGGACGACAGCAGCGGGACGCAATGCATCGCCTTTGTGCTCGATCTGAGCGAGCGTAAGCAGGCGGAGGCAGACGCACGCCAGATGCAAATCGAGCTCGCGCATGCCAACCGCCTCACAGCGCTCGGGCAACTCGCGGCCTCGATCAGCCACGAAATCAAGCAGCCAATCGCAGCGACGGCCTTCTACGCGTCAGCGGGTCTGCACTGGCTCGATCGCGAACCACCTGATGTGGAGGAGGCCCGCCGGGCATTTGATCGGATTGCCCGTTCCGCCGAGCGTGCAGACGACGTGATAACGCGCATTCATGGTCTTGCAAAGAAGACCTCGACGAGCACCGAGATCGTGCAGCTTAATGAGGCGATTCGCGAGGTCAATGCCCTCACGTCAAGTGAAAGCAACGGGAAAGGCGTCTCTGTTCGGATGCAGCTTGCGGATGACCTTCCGTCCATCAGAGGCGATCGGGTGCAAGTCCAGCAGGTGATGCTGAACCTCATTATCAATGCCATTGATGCGATGAGCGCGGTGGACGATGGGCCTCGAGAATTGACGATCAGCACTTCCATTAATGAGCCGGGTGCTGTCTTGGTGACGGTGTGCGATTCAGGGCCGGGCATCGCTCCTGGAAACATCGAGCGCCTCTTTGAGCCGTTTTATACGACAAAGACTAGCGGGATGGGGATGGGGCTGTCGATTTGCCGCTCGATCATCGAAGCACACGGCGGCCGATTGTGGGCGACCGCAAATGAACCCCACGGCGCTGTCTTTCAGTTCACGGTGCCCGTCCATCTGACTGTTTCAGCGTAAGCCGGCCCCGCATTGCACACCCGAAGGTATCGCATGGCTGGCCACTTCGAGTGTCCGGTGTTTGGCTTCGTAGGGACATCCGAATGCAGCCCACGGCTCACGGTCGAGAGTCTGAAGATGGCCGACTTGTGCCCGACGCGATCGGCTCTAGTCGGCCCGTTGCAGCCGTCTGCCGCGCAATTCCCAGCGTCCGGAGTGCCTCCAATAGCGTACGCCTGACATTCGGATCTCTGGCAATAGCCGAAGGATCATCCTTGGCAGTACGATTCGCGCGAAGAGGTTCAGCCCGTCGGAACCGCAGCGAGCGATGGATCTGCTTCAACGTCGGCGGCATTCCCCAGCGCGGGCAGGTATCTGCCAAAGTTCATCTCAAAGTCGCTGCGTACTCCATAGGCGAGGCCGTGAAGCTTGGCGCGTCTCGCCTGCCCAGCAGGCGAGACGAGCGCCGGAAAGAACAGATCAATGCTCGACTGTAGTTCCGCAGCCGTCGGAATTCCGAAACGATTGATCTGGGTTTTTGCCGCGCCGAGCGTCTCGCGGTCGAACGAGGCTAGACGCTGCGCGAGAGTATCGACAAACGAGTCGAGGTTGGCATCGTCCAGCGCACGGTTTATCCAGCCATAGCGTTCGGCAATGTCGGCGTCGAAGTCGTCTGCGCTGTGTACAAACTCAAGCGCCCGCGAGCGGCCGATGAGACGCGGGAGCCACTCCAGCGCTCCGCCGGCCGGGACTAGGCCGACGCCAACCTCCGGATTGCCAAAGATCGCCTTCTGGCGGCTGGCGAAACGCATGTCGCATGCAAGCACGAACTCTGCTTGCACCCCGTGGGCGGCTTCAGCATACAAACAATCAACGGGAAGCAGACTTTCGAGGTATGAGCAGAGTCGTTTCTGATCGACACCATCGCTTGCGAAACCGTCTGGTAAAGCCGCTAGATGATGCCACCCTTGTATAAGTTGATCCTTTTGAGGAGCCGTTTGACCCGTTCACGACTCGGCGAGCGCAACGCCCCAATCTAAAGTGTGGGCTCCTATCCACACATCGAAGGAATCCATCATGAACAAGATTGAACAGGTCCTCTTTTCAGGCAACAGCCACGCCACGATCAATCACGATCCCAATGTCCCGCGCGGTGAACACGGTGTACTCGATCTCGAACTGTCAGCAGCTGGCGACGAAAGCCGCGCGTTCATCGGCACCAATCTACACCCGAGAGCCGAGCAGTTGTTTTCTGGCGCATGGTCGGCCTGTTACATCAGTGCATTCGAAATCGCTGCATCGCTCAAGAAAGTCTCACTGCCTGCCGATTATTCCCTGGACATCAAGGTCAGCATCGGCGAGGTCGGCAACGGACATTGTCTGGGCGCCCAGTTCACTGTACGCGCGCCTGGCCTGCAACCCGAAATCGTCAAGGCCGTCGCCGAACTGGCCCACCAGATCTGCCCGTACTCGAAAGCCGTGCACGGAAACATCGAGGTAGGCTTGAACGTCATTACGGCGTGATTGGAACGGACACTCGGATCTCGGGCTTTCCCACTAAGGGAGACTGCAGAACCGGAAGTCGTCACCTCTGCGAGATTAATATCGTATGCGATTACATCCCATGCGCTTTACATGCAGGCGTTCCCTACATAGCAGTGACGCATGCTAACCAGATAAACATTACTTAAACCGTCTTATTTACACAGGTATTCATCATGGAAAAGATCGAGAGAGTCCTCGCCTCAGGCAACACCCACAGCACAGTGAATCGCGCGCCTGAGTTGCAGCGCGGCGAGTTTGGCGTCTATGACCTCACCCTTTCGGCGCCCGGAGTTGAAACCATTGAGCTCATCGGTACCAAACCGCATCCGACAGCCGAGCAGTTATTCGCGGGTGCGTGGTCGGCCTGCTATACCACAGTGTTCGGGATGGCTGCCTCGCTGAAGAAGGTTGCGCTGCCACCGGACTATTCCGTAGACATCAAGGTCAACATCGGGCAGACCGGCACCGCGTGGTTTCTCGGCGCTCAATTCAATGTCCGCGTACCTGGACTCGCAACGGAAGTCGTCGAGTCAATCGCGCGTCTGGCCCACCAGATCTGCCCGTATTCGAAGTCTGTGCGTGGCAACATCGAGATCGTTACGAACATTGTCACGGTCTGATCAGGAAAGGCTCGCGCCTCTTACTTATCGGCTTACCGGTTAGCCCCAGCCGCTGGGGCGGCGCACATCATCATGCTTCATGTGCGTCGCCCCGAGTGAAATCCAGCGAAACGGACCGACCATTGCCTTCGAAGCGACATAGGTCATGCTTTCGAAGCATCACGACAAGTCGCAGTACGTATGTCTTTTGAAGCACCCTCCTACGGACAAAGACGATGCCTACGAAACCTGATGAACAACTGGAACCCACGAACCGTTTGCACTCCAACTACCTGTGCTTTGCGGTGTACTCGACGAACCTGGCGTTCGGCAAGGCGTATCGGCCGATACTGAAAGAGCTCGGACTGACTTACACACAATCCATCATCCTCACTGCACTGAGAGAGACGGACAATCAGACCGTCAGTGAACTGGGCGACAAGGTGTTTCTCGAATCCAACACGCTCACGCCAATATTGAAGAAGCTCGAAGCAATCGGTTATCTGCTAAGGCTGCGCGATCCCGAAGACGAGCGCCAGGTACGGATCTCCCTGACAGAAAGCGGCCGACGTTTGCATGAACAAGGGCCGAAAATGGATCTTGAGGCAGCAATGGAACTGGATCCGTATAGGTTCGATGAGTTGCAGAAGGCCATGGTGCCGCTGCGGGGCAGCCTTATCGATCTAGCCGAAAACTGCAAGTAAGCGCCGAATACCAGTCGCATTACACTATTCACGAGGCATCCGATATGCAACAGATCGATTGGCTCACCCGTTTCATGGAACTCACGACCGTCACCGGGAAGGTGGAAGTTCGGTGCATGATGGGAGCGCCGTGGATCCTCGAATATCCTCAGGCTGCGGCTCAGGAAATGCCGTATCACGTCGTCCTGACTGGCAGAGCGGTATTCGAGAACATGGACAATGGAGCGACCTACGAAATACAGGCAGGCGACATCGTGCTATTGCCCCATGGCTCGGCGCACACAATGCAAGACGGTAGCGGCGCGCTCTCCATGCCGTCCAAAGTACGCACATCAGGATGTCTGTTGATTAGCGAAAATGGAGGGGACGGTGACGCATTTGATATGTTGTGCGGACGATTTATGGTGTCACCGCCGCATGATCGCTTGATCCGGAGCTATCTACCATCGGAGCTCGTGATTCACTCCGAGGATGTCACCATAGCTGCAAGGAAGCTACCGCAGGCGGAACGTCTGGGCCGACTCGTCGCGCTGATGCGGGCCGAAGCGATAGACAATGAAGTGGGGAGCGGCGCAATCCTGAACGGCCTTTCCTCTGCAATGTTTGCGTTGACGCTGCGGGTCGCCGGTGAAGCTGGTGAGGCCCGCACCGGAATGCTGGCGCTTGGCGCTCACCCAAGGCTTGCACCTGCGGCCGCCGCGATGTTCAACGACCCGGCTCGAGGATGGACGCTTCCCGAATTGGCAGGACTCTGCAGTATGTCGCGCGCCACGTTCATGCGGCAATTCCAGGCAAGCCTCGGCCGTTCGGCAATGGACCTGCTGACTGATATTCGTGTTGGCGCCGCTGCTAACGCGCTAAGGAAGACTACGTCATCCACTGAGTCCGTTGCCGATCTCGTTGGATATCAGTCAGTATCTGCCTTTCGCCGCGTTTTTACTGAGCGCATGGGCATGACGCCAGGCGAATGGCGCCACCGCGCGCTCAAGGGTGACACTCCGCACCTATCGAACGAAGAAGCAGGCGGAACCAGTGATTTTGATCGCGGAAGAGGGTGAACCGTGCGCGCGATTTTTTAAAACCCCAGTAGATGGACAACCGTGAAATCGACGCGTATAGGCGAGACACGCTATTGCGTCCGCGATGCGCGTCTCCTGTCCTTCGATGACCGGACGGTCGCGGACATTGGTCGAGTGGCTCTTCATGGCCGGTTGTACCCACTGGGCCGTGATGCCACAAAGTCGCCGCTGGTTCGGGGAATGTTTTTGAACGACAGCTTACGGCGCAGTCATCGAGCGCGTGCAGTCGGCCATGAGCTGCCGCTGGACAAACGACTCGGTCGGACATTCGAACGTCCGCTTCACCGAGGCAAGAGGATGCTCATCTCGACATCTTCCATTGCCCGTCCTGATTTACATATTGAATAACGCAGTTTGCAGAGGTTGAGGCGGATCTTCTGCCTTGAAAAGCAGCGCATTCGAGTATCACTCCCTTCCGTTTACAAAAACACGCGCCGTCTTAACGCCGCGTTTACGCCGGTTCTCCTAGATTTCATGGTGCAGGAATCCGTTATGGGAGACTGGCCATGGATCTGCTCTATCTCGCCGGAATTGTCGCGTTCGGCGCGCTCGTCGCCGCCGCCATAGTGGGCTGCGAGAAGCTTCACGGCACACCAGGGGGCCGGCCATGACCACCTGGATGACGTGGCTTTCCGGGGCGGCGACGCTGATTCTGTTCGCCTACCTCGTGTATGCGTTGCTGCGCGCGGAGGCCCTCGAATGAACTTCAACAACCTGTTTCAGCCCGGCGTTTACATCGTCGTGCTGATCGCGCTCGCCATCCCGCTCGCGCGTTACATGACTGCGGTGCTGGATGGTTCGTCGGCAGTTGTGCGGCGCCTCGCTCCGGTCGAAAACTTCGTCTACAAGCTGGGTGGCGTGAACCCCGACGCGGAGATGTCGTGGAAGCATTACGCGCTAGCGGTGCTGGCGTTCAACACGCTTGGCGTGCTTGCCGTCTATGGATTTCTGCGGCTGCAGCAATGGCTGCCTGTCAACCCGCAGCGATTCGGACCCATGACGCCCGATGCGGCGTTCAACACGGCCTTCAGTTTCGTGACCAACACGAACTGGCAGGACTACACGCCGGAATCCACGGTTAGCTACCTCACGCAAATGGCCGCGTTGACGGTGCAGAACTTCCTCTCGGCAGCCACGGGCATAGCGGTGGTGATTGCGCTGATTCGCGGTTTCGTGCGCCACAGGGCCACGACCATCGGCAATTTCTGGGTCGATCTGACGCGAATCACGTTGTTCATCCTCGCGCCTCTTGCGACGGTGATAGCGCTCGTATTCGTGAGCCAGGGCGCCATTCAGAACGTGGCGTCCTATCTGGACGTGCCGACGCTCCAGGTGACGACCTATCAGACGCCGAAGACCGACGCGCAGGGCAAACCCGTGAAGGACGCCAAAGGCAATCCGGTGATGGTGGACAACAAGGCCGACAAACAGACCATCGCAATGGGACCGGTCGCGTCGCAAGAAGCGATCAAGATGCTCGGCACCAACGGCGGTGGCTTCTTCAATGCAAACTCGGCGCACCCGTATGAAAACCCGACGCCGTTTGCCAATTTCGTTCAGACGATTGCGATGCTGGTGATTCCGGCTGCGCTATGTCTTGTGTTCGGGCGGATGGTCGGCGATCAGCGTCAGGGTTATGCGGTGCTGGCCGCAATGACGATCGCCTTTGCAGTTGCCTGCTGGGGTGAAATTTCGTCCGAGCAAAGCGGCAACCCGCTGTTCACGTCGCTGCAAGTCGATCAAACCGCATCGGCGAGCCAGGCGGGCGGCAACATGGAAGGCAAGGAAACCCGTTTCGGCATCGCGCAATCAGGCATTTTCACAGTGGCTACCACGTCCGCATCGTGTGGCGCTGTGGTGAACGCGCACGATTCACTGACACCACTGGGCGGGTTTGTGCCTTTACTGCTGATCGAACTTGGTGAAGTGATCTTTGGCGGCGTCGGCTCGGGCCTGTACGGCATGCTGGTTTTTGCGTTGCTCGCGGTGTTCGTGGCTGGCCTCATGATCGGACGGACACCTGAATATATCGGCAAAAAGATCGAATCGTATGAGATGAAGATGGTTTCGATTGCCGTGTTGCTGACTCCGCTGCTGGTGCTGGTTGGCGCATCGATCGGCGTGCTTTCGGCAGCCGGTGTGGCGGGCATCGCCAACTCCGGGCCGCACGGCTTCTCGGAGATTCTCTACGCCTATAGCTCGGCCGCGAACAACAACGGCAGCGCGTTTGCCGGCCTGTCGGTCAACACGCCGTTCTACAACACGACACTCGCCGTGGTGATGTGGTTCGGCCGCTTTGGCTCGATTGTGCCGGTGCTGGCAATCGCCGGATCGCTGGCTGCAAAGAAGCGCATCTCCGCGACCGCCGGTACGTTGCCTACGCATGGCCCGCTCTTCGTCGTGCTGCTCCTCGGCACGGTGGTGCTGGTCGGCGCCCTGACTTACGTGCCGGCGCTGGCGCTCGGGCCCATTGCCGAGCATCTGACGATGATCGCGGGACATTGACTGCGAGGACAGCATGACTAACGGTATTCTGCCGCCGGTCCATCAATCCGGCAACATCGGGCAGGCGCGCACCGCCGCGCGTTCGATGTTCGATCCGGTGATCGTCCGGCCCGCATTGCTCGATTCGTTCAGAAAGCTCACGCCACGCCACCAGCTGCGCAACCCGGTGATGTTCTGCGTGTACGTGGGCAGCATTCTGACCACCATTCTCTGGATCGCCGCGCTAGGCGGTCAGGCAGAGGCGCCGGCCGGCTTTATCCTGGCCATCGCGCTGTGGCTCTGGTTCACGGTGCTGTTCGCGAACTTTGCGGAAGCGCTTGCCGAAGGACGCTCGAAGGCGCAGGCGGCAGCGCTGCGCGGTGCGAAGCGCGACGTGATAGCGAAGAAGCTCGAGACGGCGCATCCCAAGTCGCCGATCCGCATCATGACCGCAACCGATCTGCGCAAAGGCGATGTCGTGCTGGTCGAAACGGGCGACGTCATTCCGGCGGACGGCGAGGTGATCGAAGGCGTCGCGTCAGTGGACGAGTCAGCCATCACCGGCGAATCCGCGCCGGTGATCCGCGAGTCGGGCGGCGACTTTTCTTCGGTGACGGGCGGCACACGCGTGCTGTCCGACTGGATCGTCGTACGCGTCAGCGTAAATCCTGGCGAGGCGTTTCTCGACCGGATGATCGCGATGGTCGAAGGCGCGAAGCGTCAGAAGACGCCGAACGAAATCGCGCTCACCATCCTGCTGGTTGCGCTTACGCTCGTGCTGCTGTTCGCGACGGCGACGCTGCTGCCGTTCTCGATGTTCTCCGTCGGAGCGGTCAAGGCAGGACATGTGGTGACGATTACCGCACTCGTTGCGTTGCTCGTGTGCCTGATTCCGACAACCATCGGCGGCCTGCTGTCGGCCATCGGCGTGGCCGGCATGAGCCGCATGATGCAGGCCAACGTCATCGCGACATCAGGACGCGCGGTGGAAGCCGCCGGGGACGTGGACGTGCTGCTGCTCGACAAGACCGGCACGATTACGCTGGGTAACCGGCAGGCATCGGCCTTCGTGCCGGCGCCGGGTATCACTGAAGAAGCACTCGCCGACGCTGCGCAACTGTCGTCGCTTGCCGACGAAACGCCGGAAGGACGCAGCATTGTCGTATTGGCGAAGCAGCGCTTCAATATCCGCGAGCGCGACCTGCACGCACTGAAAGCGGTCTTTCTCGCCTTCAGCGCACAGTCGCGCATGAGTGGTGTTGATCTGCCCCATCGTCAGATTCGCAAAGGCGCATCGGATGCCGTCAGGAATTTCATTGATGCCAATGGTGGCCGCTTCCCGACCGAATTGACCACAGCGGTGACGGACATCGCGCGACGTGGCAGTACGCCGCTCGTCGTCGCGCAGAAAGTGCAAGGCGAGAACGCGCAGTGCCTCGGCGTGATCGAGTTGAAGGACATCGTGAAGGGTGGCATCAAGGAGCGTTTCGCCGAACTGCGCAAGATGGGTATCAAGACCGTGATGGTGACGGGCGACAACCGTCTGACCGCGGCGGCGATAGCAGCGGAGGCGGGCGTGGACGACTTCCTCGCGGAAGTGACGCCAGAAGCCAAGCTGACAACGATCCGCGCGCATCAAGCCGAAGGACGCCTCGTTGCGATGACCGGCGATGGTACGAACGATGCCCCGGCGCTCGCGCAAGCAGACGTCGCGGTAGCGATGAACACGGGCACGCAGGCGGCGAAGGAAGCCGGCAACATGGTCGACCTCGATTCGAATCCGACCAAACTGATCGAGATCGTCGAGATCGGCAAACAGATGCTGATGACGCGTGGCTCGCTCACCACGTTCTCGATTGCCAACGACGTGGCGAAGTACTTTGCGATTATCCCGGCGGCATTTGCGACGACCTATCCGCAACTGCGAGTACTCGATGTGATGCATCTGAGCTCGCCTTCGTCGGCCATTCTGTCGGCGGTGATTTTCAACGCGTTGATCATCGTGGCATTGATTCCGCTGGCGCTCAAAGGCGTGAAATACCGGCCGCTTGGCGCGGCATTGCTGCTGCGGCGCAATCTGCTGATCTACGGGTTGGGCGGGATTCTGCTGCCATTCCCGTTCATCAAGCTGATCGACATGATCCTGAACGTATTCGGTTGGGTTTGACCACAACAGAGTGGACATCATGAAAACGTTGCTTCGCCCCGTACTTGTTCTGTTCATCCTGATGACCGTGATTACCGGGCTGATCTATCCGGCCGTCGTGACCGCCGTCAGTCAGGTGGTGTTTTCGAAGCAGGCGAACGGCAGTCTCATTGAACGGAACGGCAAGTCGGTCGGCTCGTCGCTAATGGGCCAGCAGTTCGACGCGCCGTACTATTTCTGGGGACGTTTGTCGGCCACCACGCCTATGCCCTACAACCCGCAGAATTCGGGCGGTTCGAACCTGGGCCCGACCAACCCCGCACTTGCCGACGAAATCAAGGGCCGGCTCGATGCGTTGAAGGCGGCGGGCAACGACATGTCGCAACCGGTGCCGGTTGACCTCGTGACATCCTCGGGCAGCGGGCTCGATCCGGAGATCAGCCCGGCCGCCGCAGCGTATCAGGCGGCGCGGGTGGCGAAAGCGCGCGGCTTGAGTCGCGATCAGGTGACGAATCTCATCGCCAGCAATACATCAGGGCGGCAGTTCGGCCTCTTTGGTGAGGCGCGCGTGAACGTGCTGAAACTCAATCTCGCGTTGGACGACCTGAAGCCGATGCATTGACCGGGCTTCAGTCGGTCGATATGAGCGATCCCGTCATTACGATTGTCGTGATCGACAGCGACAAAATCATCTGCCGCTTCATACGCGCGAGTCTCACCGCGAGCGGCATGCGGGTGTTCGATGCGTCAACGGGCGCAGAGGGGTTGTCACAGGCCGCGACGCGTCTTGCCGATCTGGCGATCATCGACCTCGCGTTGCCCGACATGGATGGCCTGGAAGTGATCCGCGAACTGCGTGGATGGTCTGCGATACCGGTGATCGTACTGTCTGCGCGCAGCCGAGAGGAAGACAAGGTGGCTGCGCTCGACGCCGGCGCGGACGACTACCTCACCAAACCGTTCGGCTTGCCTGAACTGCGCGCACGCATTCGTGCGCATTTGCGCCGGCAGGTGTGCGGTTGGCGAGTGAGCGAGCCGCAGGTGCAGTTTGGCCTGATCACAGTCGATCTCGGCGAGCGCAGGGTCGCGCGCGGCAGCCATACCATTCACCTCAGCCCGACCGAATATCGTCTCCTTTCGACGCTGCTCCGTCATCCGGGCCGTGTGGTGACGCATGAGCAACTGCTCGGCGAAGTTTGGGGGCCGGCGCAAACCCGCAACCATCACTACCTGCGAATCTACATGGGGCACCTGCGTCACAAGCTCGAAAGCGATCCTGCGCGGCCCGAGTACATCATTACCGAGTCGGGCGTGGGTTACCGGCTCGTTGGTGTGCGATGAGATGCCGTACTTTTTACGCAGTTTTAACGTGGAGTGGGATAAGCTGGAATCATCGGAAAGTGGTTTGGAGTATCTGATGATACGAATGCTGATTCCCGTCCTCGATAATGGCGGAGCGGTCGAGGCGGCGCGTTACGCAGCGTTCCTGTTCCTTGAGCGGGGCGTTACCGAAGTCGAATTGCTAGAGGTGCTTGACCCTGTCGACCAGGGACGAGCCGCAGCGTTTCACACACGCAGCGCGCTGATGCGCCAGGAAAAACACGCGATGCTGAAGGCGCTCATCGATGCGCGTTCCATTCTCGAAGAAGCCGGCGTGCCGTACCGGTGGAAACGGGTCTTTGGCAGCCGTACCCAGGCGATAGCCGACTACGCCGCGCTGACCCGCCCCGACGCAATGGTGATCGACGCGAGCCGTATGGGCTTCCTGCGCAGAATTACCATGCTGATGTCATTGGCGCGGCGCACTGCTACCCCGGTGACGTGGGTGCATTAAACAGCCCCTTTGCTTTAGCTCGAACAGCGTCATCCGACGTTCATCGGCAGTAACACCATCTGTTTGCCCTGCAGATGCAGGCGTGTCTGGATCTCCACGGGCGTGTGATTGTGCAGCCACGCGGTGAGTATGTTCACCCGCTTGAAAATCAGCTTGCTCGCGAAGCAGACGCTCGTCGGGAATTCGTTCATCGTGGTATCGGCCAGTTTGATGAACTCATCGACAGGCGCGGTGCCGAATGCCACCCGGTATTCCGCCGCGATGCCATGCCGCCTGCAGTGCGCAACGTAGTATTCGAGCGAGGCCGTCATGGTCTTTTGCAGCTTCTCCAGATGCTCGGAGCCTTCATAGCTTTGCGCGTCCACTTCGCCCACCGCGACAAAAATCACGTTCTTGAAGTGATCCGGAAAGAGCCGGTTCACCCACAACAGCGCATGCATGCTGGCGCCGCGGTGCTTGCCGACGAGCAGGATCGCAGTCGGCAAAGCCGGATCGCACTTTGCTGATCTGGATGCGTCATCGAGCGCGGGCGGCGTGCCGCTGAAGAGGCTGTCCTCTTTTGCGATTAGCGCGCGCGTTTCCAGGTAGTGACGCCGGATGGCAAAACACAGCGCGACAACCGCACCGGTGACCAGTACGGTCAGCCAGCCGCCCGCCGTAAATTTCTCGGTCAGTGTGATGACAAGCACCGTGGCAGTGACCGACAGTCCAAGCGCGGATAGCGCGAAATGCTTGATCCAGGTGGTGTCTTCATGGCGATGACGCCACCAGTATGTGCACAGACCCAGCAATGAAAGACTGAAGGTCAAAAAGACGTTGATGCTGTAGAGCACCACGAGAATCGAAACATCGCCGTGCGTCCAGAGCAAAATCGCGAGGCTCGCGACACCCATGACGATGATGCCGTTCTGTCTGACGAGACGCGTAGACAGGTCGCGGAAATGTCGAGGCACCCATGAATCCGAAGCCATGTTCGACAGTACCGCGGGCCCGTCGAGAAAGCCGGTTTGAGCGCCGACCAGCAGAAGCCCCGCCTCGAACGCCAGCACGGCGGCAAGAAGCGCGTGACGTGCGAAGGCGGAGCCAAGTCCGAGGTGATCGATGACGCTGCCAAACACCACCGCATTCAGTGTCTGCCCCTCCACGGCCTGCGCATGCCACAACATGTACAACAGGATGATGCCGCCGGCCGTAAACGCCAATGACGTGGACATGTAGAACATGGTCGTCTTGCCGTTTGGCACGCGCGGTTCGGCCAGCATGTTGACGTTATTGGAGACCGCTTCGAGGCCCGTATACGTGCCGCCGCCGAGTGAAAAGGCGCGCATTAGCAAGGCCACTACAACGAGCGGGCCGACGGCGTGGGACATATCGTGCGCATCCCTGACAGCACCCGGGACGACGCCCGCCAGATGGTCACCGTGTACCGCGATTCCATAGACGATCAGGCCAAGATGCAGCACGACGAAACCCAGGAAGATGGGTAACAGCACCATGATCGACTCGCGCATGCCGCGAAAGTTGAGCCCTGTCATCAGGACAATCATCGTGAGTTCGGTGGCGAGCTTGAGAGCCTGCGCGCTGACGGGCAGCAGACTGAAGAACGCATCGACGCCACTTGCAAGGGACGTTGCGATGGTCAGCACATAATCGACCAGCAGCGCAGCGCCGGATACGAGACCGGGATGCGGTCCGAGCAATGCAGTCGCCACACGGTAGCCACCGCCGCCGGTCGGAAACAGCTGGATCACCTGGTTATAGCCAAGCGCGATGATGAACACGGTCGCGGCGGTCGCGAACGCAAGAAACAACGCGAGTGACGTGTGCTGGCCAAGCGCGAGAAAGGCCTCTTCGGGCCCGTAGCACGACGATGACAGGCCATCCGCTCCGAGACCCACCCAGGCCAGCAGTGGGGTCACGGCAATCGCATGGCGCGTACGCGGATCGAGCGGGTCGAGTGGCTTGCCGACTATCAGACGCCAGTACTTTCCGAGGACGGCCATATAGTCTCCCTGCTGGGAAGGCACGGAGCGCAACGTGCCGTTGCGCGTTACCCCGGCATTGCTATCGCGCCGAATGTGACGATGGCGCGGATGCCTGGCCGGCTCGCCGTAGGTCTCTCAACTGCCCGACCGCTCCCGGGGCTTCCATCCTTGCGAAAAACATATAAATTTTTCGTAAACTGACCGCAAGAACGTATAAACAAAGTATTAAATCGAACGGCGGCGCTCCTGTCGGGAGCAATACAGCCCCCACACAAGGCCAGCGCATCCGGCAACGAAGGATCTGACAAGCACGCCGAGCTTTGCTGCGTCGAGCGCGTTCGGTTCGGAGAAGGCCAGTGTGGCGATGAAAATGGACAGGGTGAAGCCGATGCCTGCAAGGAGTGCAACAAGGCTAACGCTGCCCCAGGTCATCCCTTCCGGCAAACGGCAGAGTCTCAGCTTGACCAGAATCCAGGTGGTGAGAAAAACGCCGACTGGCTTGCCCACCACGAGCGCGAGCGCAATGCCGAACATGATCCACGTTGTATCGTGGTTTGAAAAATCAGCACCATTGAGCAGTACGCCTGCATTGGCAAGCGCGAAAAGCGGCATCACTCCGTAGGCGACCCACGGATGCAGGGCCCACTGCACCCTGACAACGGGCGGCAAAAGATTTCTCTGCGCGACGCGGAGTATCTGCAACGGCTTCTCGAGACGGTCAAATTCCTGCCCACCCGGATTGTCAGCCTCTCTCACGTGATGTGCGGCTTCCGAGAGTTGGGTAAGCACGCGTTCGTGCCCGCGAGATGTTCTGATCGGTGTTATCAACCCAAGCACGACGCCGGCAAGCGTCGGATGTACATCGCTACGGGGTGCGTGGCGAAACGGGGCGGCGTGTGCTGCTGCTTGTGCTGCCTACCACGGTGTCGCTTTCGCTGTCGTTGATTGCTGACATCGACAGTCCGCACGGTGGCCTTAGGGGTATTGCTTCTCGATGAATTCAACGCCCAGCTTCGGAATATGCGGAAAGCCGATTCGCAGCGTGTTCAGCGAGTACAGGAGATTGCCGATGTACCACTGACCCGCGCGAAACTCTGCCCAAGTCTGCGGCATTGGAAACCCGACGCGTGAGAACCACTGGCCCAGTTCCAAGGCGCCGTCCCCGTCTATCGTAATCGGGTCCGACTTTCGTGGCTGCTCGTCGTCTGAGATGTGGCGCGTAACGGCGGAGTCCCACAAGTCAGGCAGCACATCAATGACGCCTCTGTCGCGCTTCAAGCGATTCGTGAACTGCTTCCAGAACTTGTCGCTCTTGATGTTGATGACGTTCGACGCTTTCTTGGCCATGGTGAGGTGCGTGCGGACTGGGGCCGATATGTTAACGGCACGACCGGCGGGAAATGAAGCGGGCGCCAAGAAGAAGCCCTCCGGATTAGGAACCGGGGTGTTTTGCTTCGTTTCTCACCTGGCTAAACGAGTGGCTGTACTGCGACGCGACGAGCGAAGGGGCCGCGTCGCGACACGGAATTGCATGGCCACGTTATCCGCCAAACCCAGATGTGAACGTTATTGCGACGATGGCGGCCAATGCTGCGTCGGACGCCGAAGTGGTCCTCGATGACGCCGCCCAAGTGCTGCTAGTGCGGGAGATGTAATTCAATGTTCGGCCGGCTGCCAGAAATCTGTCGGATTTAAAATTTCGCGCGTTTCGTGTGGGAAATTTGTGGGAAACCGTACTGCAGCGGGATTCTTGTGGGAAAGGAAAATTCTGATTTTGTGCGCTGAAACCCTGTAAATATAAGGGCTTGCTGGCTTTGGTGCCAGGGCCGGAATGGAAAAATTCCTGCTATCGCTTTGCTGGAGCGGGTTTGGGGAATTTCGCCGGTACGGATACCACCAAAAATACCACCGGGAGTGGGTGTTTGCGAAAAAGAGCGAGCGAAGGCCTATCGGCGAACTGGGCATACTGCAGTCGAACGAGTTCGACCTACAACCACCGTTCGATCTAGTGCAAGGGCTATGGTCGTTTGCAAGATGGAACGGCCATTCGCGCGGTCTCCTCGCTGGCAAGTTGTCGGCCTGCTCGGACGTTCAGGCTGCGATGTTGGTGAGGCTACTGTGAGCCAGTCTCCTGTCGTTCGCACACCGATGGCCGCGAAGGTCAGGTCTCACCGTCGGCGACTGCGTGCTCCCGAGCTTCAGAGGCTGCCAACTTCCTTGGTTGCGAACGCTCACGGTCCGGTGTAGTTCTCGATCCGAATCTTCCGTGGCTGCCGTCGACCGCTATCGTTAAATTTTTATACAACGGGAAAATCGATGGTCGAACTTCGATGGAATTCTCACGTTTTCAGCGAATCGGGCGTGAACGAACGTTCCGACAGGAAGCGGCTTGACTACGAGGAAACTCTTCCCACAGTGAGCGCCATCAATCGCTTCGTGAGCGAACGACCATTTGTGTTGCTCGCTCACGAGGTTGCGGAATCTGAGGCGACAGATAATACGCTTAGATGCGACGTTCATGTATTGATCGCAAGGTGCTTGTGATCAAGAGAAATTGTTGCAATGATGGATTCAAACTCAGAGAACAGGTCGGGGTGATGTCGCTGCAGATAGTGACGCGCTGACTCGTTTTCTAGAAGCTTGGCAAGGTAACCTTTTGCAAGCACCAGGTTTAACACGTCCTGACCGTACGTTTGCTCCACGAGCTTGTATTGTTCTTGCAGATTTGTCATCTCGGATTCCATCTTAAGCATTTGCTCCGAGCTGATCCCTATTAGCTTCTTGGGCTTTCTACCAGTGACAAGGCCCGTGGCGGGCGTCGCAACGAGAAGCGCTTCGGCATATCGCACGGTCACGCTGTTTGCCGCAACCATGAGTTCCACACACTCAACCTGCCGCGTCGGCTTCATTTTACGTAGTACGCGTGACAGCTCCGCAGAGAACTGACGGTCCCCGAGAAGTTCGGCCGCCTCTACACAAATACCGTCAAGGAGTGACATTTTTTTCACAATCGAGGACACATCCACTGCGAGCGCTCTTGCGAGACGCTCCGGTGAAACACCTCGTTCAATCACTCTGCGGATCATGTGGTGTTCCTGGATTGTGGAAAGCCGGTTCACGCGGTTGTTGTAGGTGTAGGCTTCATCGTCCGTGGCGATCAGGCATGCAGCGTCCGAAAACTCCAGTTCCCGCATCGCTAGTAAACGTAAATGTCCATCCAGTACCACATGTTGGCCAGAAGCCTTATCTGAGGGTGTTACGGACAGTGGCTCGATAAGTCCGACTTCGCGAATGGACGCCTTGATCTGTTTGAACTTCCCGGATCCAAAAATGCTTGCGGACAGCTTTCTCGAAGGAAGAAGATTGTCGAGGACGACGAACAAGGGTTCGGGAATAAATGCCAAAGTAACGCCCGTCATACCGGGCTCCCGTTCGACCAAACGCGTTCGGAAAGATATTTTGGCAACGTCGCCAGTCCCTCTGCACGAAGGAGATTGATGAAATTTTCATCGGTATACAGTTGCCGAAGCGCGCCCACCACAAAAACGAGGCGCTGCTGTGCGAACTCGGCTTTCCGTACCATTGCTTTTTGACGCGCGACTTCAGTTTGATATGCCCTCAATAGACTTGAACTGGTCACTTCCGGCGCCTTGGGTGCCATAATCCGGTTGGCAGAGCGTCCGAGCGTTTTTCTTCGCTCTATGATGCGCCGGGCTACCATTAGGGGCCTGCCCCGTAATTTCCCAGATTCGTACGCGTCCTGAAGCGCTGCCTGAACAGCCGCATCGTTGTCCCCAGCCCCAGCGATCGTGAGCGCCGCGGTCAGGGAAATGCGACCGGCTTCCACCGCTATTACCAATCTCTCCTCGTCCTGATGAAGCAGCCTCAGGATTCCAGCAACGTAGTCCGGCTTCAGCCCCGTTTTTTCTGCAATTGCTCTGGCGCCGTAGCCATGCTCCTCTAACCGTCGAATGCCAGCAAGTAACTCCAGTGGACGGTAACACCGGCGGGCAATATTCTCGGCTAGGCTCATGATAAACGCGTCCTCGTCGCTGACATCAACGACCAACGCGGGGATGGTCGTCTCGCCCAGTGACTTGTACGCCTTAAGACGGCCTTCTCCGCACACGAGAAGGTATTTTTCTGCGTTGCCCGTGCCGACACGCGGTGTGACCTTGATCGGCTTTTTCAGGCCAATAGCCTGAATATTTTTGACGATCTCGCCAAACGTATGACTGTCGCGCTCCCGCGGATTGATGACTTCAATCTTGTCTATCGCGACCATGCGGACTTCATCAGTCGGCTGTGAGTGACTCACACGATTCTCCGCAACTTTGAGCGTTCGGCCATGCCGTAGAGATAATCGAGCGTGTCGAACCGGTAGCTTTCGAACTCGATGGGGTTCCGGTCGCCCAGGCGAATTCTAGGTTGACCGAAATCGAGACGCGGCAGCAGGTAATAGTCAAGTGATGCAGAATTGTCGTGGTTCAACCTTACGGCCACTGTGATGTCTGGCAACAGGCTTGTATCAAACCGGACCTTCCAATGATTGTGAGATGTCGCCTGAGTCTGGCATCGGGCAAGTACCAGGCAGGCAGTGAATTCACCGTTAACGGTAAGAAGGTCGGTGGCCGGATCGCGCCTGATGGCGCCGCCGAGGTCGGCAATTTTCTTTTCGGTCTCCGCGATAATCTCCGGATGCATCTGTCGGAGAAAGCGGTTAGTTTCGATGTAACGATAGTCGCGGCCAGGTGTAAATCCGACGGTTTGATAGGCACGAATAAGACTGCCGAAGCGGTACATATATACGGAGGTCGACGGCATGCCTTCCGTTTCGTCGATTACAACGCCCGACAGAAAGCCGCGATTGCGATACAGATTTCGGAGGCGTTCAATCAGTTCCTCATCTGTATAGCGTCGGGCACGCGCCCGCATGATGCCTTGGGCCGTATAAAAAGTTTCGCTTGCGATAATTGATTGAAACGCGCCATCCTTCCGAATCCACATCTCCGGTGTGTTTATCACGCGCATCTGCTTAAGTTTAAAAGAGACGCGGTTATAGACGTTGTTCCCAATGTATTTTTCGTTGGTCAGCACCTCCCTTATGGTGGCTCGCGTCCATTCACGGTCAAGGTCTGTGCGTACGCGCATGCCGTTGAGGCGGGCTGCGATTTCATATTCGTTGAGCGACTCTTCAATGAACCACGTGTAGATGAGGTTGATGATCCGAATCTCGTTGTCTGGACCAGGCATCAGAATGACTCGATCCGTCTGCAGACTCTTGTGCTCACCTCGGCTGAGTTCTCCCTTCATTAAGCCGTGCTGGTCGATCAACGCTCTGCGCAAGCCATAACCGGCCGGCCCTCCTTGCCGAAATCCGAGTTCGATCAGGCGGCACTGGCCTGCAAATACTTTGGCCGAAAGCTCCCGGCTGTATTCGCCAGCCATCGCGCGCTTTACGCCCTTGACGATGGTAGAGACGGGTGATCCGTCGTTTTCGAACTGCTCCGCGCAATAGGCGACCTGGATACCAGCGCGGCGGCAGATGTATTCGTAGTAGGCGCTTTCGTCCGCGTCCTGGAATCGTCCCCAGCGGCTCACGTCGTAGACAAGAATTGCCCGAAACTCGGCGTCACCATTTTCCACGTCACGGATCAGTTGCTGCAGCGCGTGACGTCCGTCTATCCTGAGACCGCTTTTTCCCTCATCGGCATACGTGCGGACGATCTCGATCCCATGTCGCGCTGCGTACTCCCGGATTTTGTCGCGCTGGTTTTCGGTCGAATACTGCTGATGCTCGGTCGACATCCGCACGTACTCGGCGGCGCGCACCGTCGGAGCCTGCCTCACAGCTAGATCGCCTGCGTTGTCGGGTGTCATGCTCTTGCTCCCGGGGAATCATCCCCCTCTCGGAAGCTGCCGGCCCGGTCGCGTTGGCCATGGCAGATTTTTACTTGCAAAAAACTACATCGCGGATCGCGTCCGACGATCGATTGACAGCGGGTACAGGTAGAAAAGTAGCAGGCGCGGCGCTGTTGTTGATCACATCATCTCTTTGCAATCAGGAGCCGATGGCCCGAAGGGCTGTAACAGGACAGCGATATGCACGATGTACGCGTTCATCTTTGCAATCGCGACCTCGGACGCAGGGCTCAATATGTAAAGACCGTCAGTCAGCGGTCGAGCGTTCTGGGACCCATCCATATTTGCATCCACGCCAAGGCGTCGCCGCGCGTTGCGCTTGCTTTGCAAGACGGAATTTCTTTCGCGATAGGCAGGATGGGCTGCCCGGTACTGTCGCCAGTAGTCTGGATGGCGGGCACGCCAGCTTGCCTGCGCGCGGTGCTGGTTGTCGCGATAATCGGCGTCGGTGCGCATGTGCTGCTGTTGCCACCGCCTGCGTCGCTCTCGCTGACAGGGCGGCGCCGAGCAAAAGCGTTGGTTTGGGACGTTAGACAAGGGACGAAATATGCTGCCACAGGCGAGGCACCGGCGGGTGTTATTCATCACGCGCTCCATACGTTGATAGTTATCTGGAGTACGTTACCCAAGCTGAACACCCGATCCGCTGAAGATGCGGAAATACGTCGAGTAACCCCGCGGACACACCCTCGCCACTCCTTTAGATGGGCGGTGTTCATGAAAGTATTGACGAAGCGATGACTCGTGGGGTCACGTCCACGCGGCGACGGCAGTGCTTCCCGATTGGGCGACAGTTCCGGCTTGCGGAGGAGTAGGCAATACTCGCAGGCGACGGTGAGGCGCTGTGCGGGCCCAGACGGCTATTCGTTGTCCTCTGCGAATATCCGGACACGAGCTACGCGTCACTGCGGCACCCCGTTATGCGCATATCCGGCCTGAAGGGCTATATCGGACCAACCGCGGGTACAGCGTCTTCGCCAAAATCCTGCGAAGACGCCGGTCCTTCACCTGGTCGTGACATAACCAGATGCTGGTGCAAGAATCACCCGCTACGTGGGAGTTCGATGGCGGTTATGGCGACCTGATGCAACCCCGACCTGTGGGGATGTCTTGACATCCTGTCCGAAGCCACTATCACATAACTTTACGCCTGTATGGTACTTCAGATGCGATCCGGCCAAAGTCGATCGGGATATGTCGCACAACTGCGTGCCGCGCAATATATCCGCATGTCGACTGATCATCAGCAATGTTCACCGGTGTTTCAGAGACAGGCTATTGCCGAATACGCTTCGGCTCACAATATCCGAATCGTGCAGGACTACGAGGACGCTGGCATCAGTGGGCTCACATTGCGCGAACGGCCCGCGCTTATGCGGCTGCTGGTAGATGTCGAAAGTCCGGCTCGAAAATTCACAACGGTGCTCGTCTATGATGTGAGCCGATGGGGACGATTTCAGGACGTCGATGAGGCTGCCTTCTATGAATACTCCTGTCGACGGGCCGGGGTAAAGGTGGTTTATGTCGCCGAGCCATTTGAAAACGACGGGAGCCCCGCGACATGCGTCATGAAGGCGCTCAAGCGCGCAATGGCGGGCGAGTTCAGTCGGGAAATCTCGCGCAAGGTGTTTCTCGGCCATTGTGTCAGCGTGCAGCGCGGCTACCATTCCGGTGGGCCGCCCGGATATGGCTTGCAGCGCATACTCGTAGACGCAAACCGCGGGGTCAGACGCCCGCTTGCGCGCTACGAGTACAAAAGCATCCAGACAGACCGGGTCATTCTCAAGCCCGGTCCGGACCACGAGGTCGCGCTGGTAAGAAAGATGTTCGAGTGGTATGGCATGCGTGGAGTCAATACCGCGAACATCGCGGCGCGATTGAATGATTTCGGAATCTGCAATGGCGCGGGTCGCCCGTGGCTCGCGCGAAACATTCTTCAGATTCTGCGCAACGAGAAGTACATCGGCACAAATATCTATAGTCGCACCTCGTCGAAACTCGACTCGGCCTGGGAGCAGCTACCTGAAACGGAGTGGCTCCGGGTACCCAATGCTTTCGAGCCGGTTGTCGATAGGCGTGCTTTCGCTGCGGTCCAGAAGAAGCTACGCCAGGCCCGGCGTGTTCCGACGCGGGAGGAGCTTGTCGCGGATCTTCGCAAGGTAATCGCGAGAGCCGGAACCCTGAATCAGGCCACATTGCAACGATATGCAAGTGCACCGTCTGTCAAGAGTGTGATGCGGGAGTTCGGAAGCCTTTACGAAGCCTACAAGGTGGTCGGGTACACGCCCAAGCTGAATCCGGAGCGATCCGAAAACCGATTTTTCGAACGTCGAATGGAACGGCTGTTGGCCGATATCACAATCGAGGCACTGGAAAGACTGGGACATGACGTAGCGTACGCGAAGCATACGGATACGCTGTGCATCGATCACGCGCTGAGGCTCCAGCTCGTGGTGAGAAGCCCATGGTTGATTCACGACCACCTGCCTTACTGGGTTGCCCGCTGGCCAGACTGTTTCGCCATCGACTTCCTGATATATGGCCGGATTGAGAGAGCCGGTACAACACTACTTGACTTTCACGTCTTCCCACGCGGCAGCCTCAAACCTGGAACGTACACGGTGATTCACCGCAATGGTATATCGCACTTCGAGGCCTTCAGGCGCGAGGACCTCAAGGCACTTATCGAACTTTCGGATGCGGTTCCGCTCGAGTCACTAAACGACGCTACCTTGCGCAATAGAGCCTCTATCAAATCGGGAGCCTCTCGTGGACCAGAGTAAATCAGCAAGCGGGCACATCACCCATCGGAGATGGACAGAGGCGGGTCCGGCCGCACCCCAATACACTGGAACGCGCACTGTTCCGCGCAAACCGGCACGTACAAGGGAAAGGAATGCACTTATGCATGAGCTGACGCGGCAGCAGACCGCAGTGATGACCATGGAAGCGACCTGTGCCGAAAGCACCTTGTTGGCAAATATCCTTGAGGCGTTGCTGTCTGACGCCGATTTCGTCACAACACTTACGGCTCATGGATTTGACACTTTACCGCGCGTTCTCTACGAGCGCCTGCTCCAGGGACGCTCATGACCTCTCACCCACCAGACGCACCCGTAGCCGAATCAGGAACGGCGCGAGGAGGGCATGTCACTGAGCCACATCTTTGTGAGGCAGCCGCATTGATGGTCGAGGGAACCAGGCTACCCGTCAGAACCATCGGCGCAATCACGCAGATGACACCTGCGCGCCAGTTTGTCGTGGTCAAATTGATGTGCGCCTGCAATAACTTTGGAGGCGATTTCGCGCGCGCACTGCTGTCAGCGACGCCGCGGGCGCAGATGATCGCATCCGGGCCGCACAAACGGTCAGGGGGCGACCGTGCAAGGCGGTTCGCCGGAGCCGAGTGTCAGCTTCTCGAAATGCTTGAGCGTGCAAAGAACCTTGCGACTGGGTACAACATCGAGCTCGTCTACCTGGCGGTCGCCGGCAGCGCGGTGAGAAGCTGGCTGCTTAACGATGATGTGGTCGCCTGGATTGCCTCGCGTTATCCGATGTACCTTCCGAACCTTATGCGCCTAGCGGGTAACGCGGACGAGGCGAAGGAGGCAAAACGTCCGATGACGTTACCGTATGGACGAGAACGGGTAATAGTCCCGAAGAAAAAATTAACAGAAAAGCGCAATTAACCATCCGCTACCGTTGGATCAACACCAACACATATCACTCCGTCAATTGAGGCCATCTGCTTAGTTATGGCCGCCTGTGTCGTCGCCCTCGGCCAGGTGTTCGCAGCAGATGTCACATATCCCCCGCACAACTGGTAACTCGTAGTCCAATGCCCAGCCATCCGTGAACAGGGTGGCAAGCATTGCTTTGTCGCGGAAACATGAAAACGCGAGGAACTGCGGCGCAAGATCCACTGAGGCGCGTGCCAGTTCGATCCGCTCTTGCCACCCGCAGGCTTCCGGAGCTGATCCCAGACCGATGCGCGCGGCCTCAACCAGGTGATCTGTTCTCAGCCACTGTCCGGTCGTTGCACGTCCCACGAGTTGGGCAACTACAAGATAGCAGAGCAAACGCGTCCGGGCAGCGGGTTGGAGCCTGTATAAATTGTCGTCTGTCACATCGCTCTCGCAAGTCGCCGCACCAGTCTGATAATAAAGCATGCCGCTTTCAGGCTAATTTCGCATAACGCCAAGACTTAAGGTCATTCGCATTTTATCGACTGTCGCTCCAGCAACTCCTTCTTTAGCGCACCGCGGGCCTGTATATAAAGGCTCCGGTAGATCGTCCCGTGCGACACCTGATAGTCCTTGTTGACCGCGTATGAGTGCTCGAGCCAACCGGCAATCTGTTCTGGCGCCCAGCAACTGAAGTTTGCTGGCCACGACCCGGGCGAGTTCACGGTTCCTGACGAGCTTACATTCCTTGAGACGGCGGGCACGATCCCAGGCAAGCGCGTCAGCCTGATTTGCCCGATAACCCTGCGATCCACCATTTCTCCGGATTTCCCGGCTGATGGTCGAAGGTGCCCGTCCGAGCCAGCAGGCCACCGCACGGATCTAGTGTCCGGCCATCAGTGAAGGCGATATCTCCTCGCCGAGGGTGATAACGCTACGTGCTGTCAACGCCGACGGCGACGTCACGCGGCGAGTTTGAATGGACGTACATAAAAATTGCGATTGTCGCTTGCGGGGGAACGCGGCCCGTCGCCGCTACCAGGATAGGGCTTAGCCCCAGCGGGAAAAAACGCTCACATCCATCAGAGCCCGTAGCCGCCTGTTCACGGCGGACTGACATTACTAACCGCGAACTCGTTTCCGCTGTCGGGTGGTTCGGCGGCGCACCCAACGGTTTTGCATTTGCGTCCTGTACCAACCATACTGGTTCTGTCTGGCAATCGTCCGAGCGGACTTCGATGAGCCGAAACGATCCTGAAGGCAACCCGCAAGAACATGTGCATGCCGACGCTCACGACCACAACGGTAGTCCGTTGTCGGAAATGGATTTGCGCGTGCGTGCGCTGGAGTCCCTGCTAGTAGAGAAGGGGTACGTAGATCCCCATGCCCTGGATATTCTGATCGAGACATACGAACACAAGGTCGGGCCGCGTAATGGCGCGCGCGTGGTCGCGAAGGCATGGCGCGACCCGGCGTACAGGCAATGGCTGTTGGACGATGCTACCGCCGCAATTGCTTCGCTCGGCTACACCGGCAGGCAGGGCGAACACATGGTGGTGCTGGAGAACACACCCGCCCTGCACAACATGGTGGTCTGTACACTGTGTTCGTGCTATCCATGGCCGGTGCTTGGGCTTCCGCCGGTTTGGTACAAGTCGGCGCCGTATCGGTCGCGTGCGGTTATCGACCCGCGTGGTGTATTGAAGGAGTTCGGCTTCGAATTGCCCGCCGAAGTGGAGTTTCGAGTGTGGGACTCCACCGCGGAGGTTCGGTATCTGGTGTTGCCCATGCAGCCTCCCGGAACCAGTGGCTTCTCTGAGGAGTCGCTGGCTGAATTGGTGACACGTGACTCAATGATCGGCACAGGATTGCCGAAGACACCGGAATCGAACAGGGAGCCTGCGTGAACGGCGCACAAGACCTTGGCGGCATGCAGGCATTCGGCCCGATACAGTCGGAAGCCGACGTCTCTCTCTTTCACACCGACTGGGAGCGCCGGGTGCTGGCGATCACGCTGGCGATGGGCGCGGTCGGCAAATGGAACATCGACATGTCTCGTGCCGCACGCGAGAGCTTGCCACCTGCGCAATACCTTTCCAGCAGCTACTACCAGATCTGGTTCGAAGGACTAAAAAAGCTGCTGTTGAGTACGGGGCTGGCAACGGCGGAGGAAATCTGGACTGGTGAGTCGAGGAGTGCGGCGACGCCAGTCCCTCGTGTAATGAGGGCCGACGAGGTAGCCTTCGCGTTGCTCCGCGGCAGTCCTGTTAATCGCCCCGCGACCACCGGCGCACGCTTTAAGGTCGGTGACAGGGTACAGACTCATCAGCTGAATCCATCCACGCATACCCGTCTGCCGCGCTACTGCCGCGGCAGACGAGGGCGCATTATCGCAGTGCACGGCGCGCACGTTTTCCCCGATGCCAACGCGGTTGGGCTCGGCGAACAACCGCAATGGCTCTATACGGTGTGCTTCGATGCCGCCGAACTCTGGGGGACGAATACGACAGCGGCATCGGTCTGCGTCGATTGCTGGGAGCCGTATCTCGACGACCCGAACTCCGGGTCTACCTGACATGACCTCCGCCCGGTCGAAGTTGCCTGAAAAACGTACCGCCTCGCCAGCGTTGCCTTGCGACGACGCAGGGCCCGTTTTCAGTGCGCCGTGGGAAGCCCAGGCGTTTGCCATGACAGTCGCCTTGCACAAGCGCGGCATGTTCACTTGGGCGGAATGGGCAGAATGTCTGAATCAGGCAATCTTTGATGCGCGGGTCGCTGGTGACCCGGATCGTGGCAACACCTACTACAGTCATTGGCTGACGGCACTGGAGCACATCAGCACCATCAAGGGACTGGTGACAGACGACGTGCTCCGGCAGCGTCGCAATGCGTGGGACGACGCTGCACGCCAGACCCCGCATGGGCAGCCGATCGAGCTCAGGTGAAAATGCCCCTTCCACGCCAGTGAGAGGTCTGTATCCGGCGTCCCTTGCTTAGAATGCTTCCCAGAATTTGTCTTGCGTCGGGGTTCGGCCACAAGGAGTCCGTCAATGCCGAACGGCGGATGGCTGGTGACCGTTTATAAGCAGCCCTTGACGTATTTGTCGAACCAACGAGCTCCCTTGTCAATCGGCGATGCTATCGGCAAGGGAAAACAGGTCGTGCGAGATCAGTGAGTCTCTTGCCCGAAGAGGTCGTCAACGATTCTGCGTGCCGCACTGTAGCCGCCCATGAGCGCGTCGACCTCGGTATCGAATGGGCGGCCCCCAGCCTCACCAAATCTAAGCGGAGAAAAGATCGCAACCGCATTGCCGGCCTGGAAAACCCGGACGACAGCGACGTACCCAGGACGGGCCTTCGGCTGCTTGATTGGTAGAAAGTTGAAGTCTGACTCAACAGCTACCTGAAGAGTGAAGCCGTGATATTCATACGTTCGCATCATGAGCCGTTCCGCTGTTACTTTTCCTGGCGACACTCGCGAACGCCTGTCATCGCGCCAAGCCGTGCACAGATGGCTGCAAACTCGTTTGAAGATGCGCGAGACAGCGCAATCTGGACGTCGTCAAGCTCAGGGTCATCCTCAGACTGTTGAACAATGAACTGTTTGACCCGAATGCTCCCTATGCCCAGCGCGCGATGCAAACTGTCCAGTGAAACGCTTCCCCGTTCCGCCAGCAGTTGTATGTTGCGCTGTTGTTTGACCGAGATAAAGCGCCGCTCAAGCGGCTTAACCCCGGCGAGAATAACGAGAATGATGATCGTGGCACCAAAGGCCGCGGTGTACATCCCTCCGCCAACGGCGAGCCCGATTCCCGCTACTGACCAGAGGCTGGCGGCCGTTGTAAGACCCCGGACAACCTCTCCGCGGAGAAGAATCGACCCGGCGCCAAGAAAACCAATCCCCGACACCACCTGGGCGGCAACGCGCGACGGGTCCAGCACAACGTTTTTCTGGGTCAACGCGTCTGCGAAGCCGAACGCGGACACCATCATCATCAGTGACGCGCCGACACACACCAGCATGTGCGTACGCAAACCAGCGGCCCAGTTCAGTCGCTCGCGCTCAAAGCCAATGACGCTTCCGAGCAGCGCCGCCATGAGAAGACGGGACAAGATTTCGAGATTACCTATCACACTGAAAGTCCAGATAGCGTCCGTTCATACCGTATTACCGTTTTGGCACGAGCGGCTAGACGGTCGTTTGCACGCTAGCCACAGTTTCAGTGCCAAGGTCGACGGCGGGGAGCACTATTGTGACATTTTTGTGACTAATCAGCAGCCGGACAATTTCTCTGGTCGGCACGCTTGTGACGACGTTAGATACGTGAGATGGGCGAATCCAGCGGCACCGCGAGATCTCATTGCTCGCAGCGGGTGTCAGGTGATGCGGCAGGTCCACCAGGAACACGTGATGCCGCTTCGTCAATCCGCCAAATTCAAACAGAAACATGAAGTCGTCGACACCAAGGGCTGTTTCCTCAGTCAGCTCTCGTCTTGCCGCCTCTATCGGTGACTCGGAGCGCCGGATTGTGCCGCCCGGTAGCGACCAGCGCGACCGTCCGCGAGTCACGAGGAGTATTTTGTCGTGCTGCCTGCACACGATGGTCGCTCTTTCTTTCATCGTCACCCAAACTTCCTTCCGGTGCTATCTTTTAATGGTTGAATCGCGGCTTCCGTTCGATACGGGGTTGGACGGGTACCGCACTCGCTCGATTCGGGAATGAGCTTGCTGATAAAGAACCCTGACACCGCCTTCGCCCGTCAGGAAAACCAGCCGGCCATCTGCCCTCGACGTTATTGTGACGGGGAGAATATTCGATGAAAACCCGCAAGTCATTCGAGATCTGCTTGCCGCTTGTCTTGTGCGTGGCGGCATGCCTGGTGTCCCTGCCGACTCTCATCCTTACCCTCATCTGGCTCACTCTCGGTGCCGCTTCGATAGGCTACCGCTCTCTGGCTGAATTGCCCACCGATGGCATCCCGCGCCAGTGACTTCGCGGTCCCCGCAGCATATGCCTTTGGTTCTACCACCTGACATGGTGGCCATGGTACATGCGGGCTGAACTACGGGAGATCGCCGCTCGGGTCGGACAAGCTATCGAGTCGGGTTACCACCGACTCGCCCCAAAGGAGAGGCCCAGCAAGTCAAAACGAGGTTCCGACAGCGACGATAAGTAAGGCCGGGCGTCTGGCACGGTCAGGCCGAGATTCAGCGAACGGGTCAACCAATGTCCGGTTTCGAAGGTGGATGAGGCGTTCGACCGCGGCCGCTCTACGGCCGAGTTGGGTCGATTTCACCCACTCGTCGGCATGGTCGCTGCCGTTCGATTCGTGCTTGTGACAAATGACCGGTCTGGACCCTTGACCGGCCGCCTGAACTCGGTTCGTTTAACGTCAGCAATGGCCGACAAGCGTGCGTCGCGCATCGCGCGGGTTTCGGGGTGGACCAGCCCTTTGAGTGATTACTGCATGGCTCAGGCGAGCGGCAGAAAAGTGGTCGACGGACACTGCCTGACGACGACCGATCGGCAACTCGCGGCCGAATTCCGTCTGATACATCCGGCTGATACCAGATAGCCGCCCTCCTTGGTGAGGCTCGGCGAGAAACGTGCGCGCCGGGAGCGTTCGTGCGGAACCACCTCACGCGTATAGGTCACTCGCTCGAGACGCTCGGCCTCCATAAGCAGCGCGCAGATACAGTGACGTGTTCGTTGCCGATACGTTGCGAGGCAATGGATTGTGAGCGCTGGGCGCGTGATGCGGGGGCTGGCGTTGCTACGATTGCGATAGCGTGACAGCGCAAGCCTGTCGAAATCGACTCGCATTTGCTTCGGGGGACGAAATCGACTGTCTCTCCCGATGCCGTCAACGTTAGTGGGCCGATGTCGCAATGCGCATGGCGCCCAAAACCGGCGGTTGCCTATCCTGCAGTACCTATTTTCTTTGTTGTTTTTATCGTGCGATTTCAAATGTAATTGGATCAGCGTAGGACGCTGTTGAATCGTTGCTAAGTGGAGTGCTAACCGGATCGACACTATTCGCGTACTGGTGCGCCCTCTGTTCTCAACGCAGGACAAGTACGAGCAAACTGTGAAGCAATCGTCTCAGATCCAGTGGTGACGCGCGAGAGTAAGTACCTTAGATCAGGCGATGTAGAAATGATTGACCGTCGGTTTCGGCACAAACCAACCCGGCATCCCCTGCTCGCCTACAGAACTACATATTTCAATTCTCACGCGCAAGTTTGCGGTAAAGCAGCCAACGACGACTGCCGTTGCATGCTCACCACGAAACAAAAAATAGTGCGTTGTTCCAACGAATTCCATACGTGGTCGAGGTAGTCCTAATACGTCAACGTTCGACGTGACTGCGGCATTGACGCACTCGCCGATGGCGTAGACGATTGGCTCAAACCCTCTCGTCACCAAATGCAAACGGAAGGTCGTCATGCCTGCATCGAAGACTTACACAAAAGCGCAATGGGATGAGTTTGCCCGACGACTCGATGAGTTACCGGAAAAGCCACCATCGGAACAGCGCGTCACCGTACGCGATGCAATGCCGAAGTTTCGCGCCCATATCAATGCAGCTCGTGCGAAGGGGTATTCGCTTGAGCAGCTAATCGATCAGGCGAAGGAGGCAGGTATGGACATAACGGCGAGTGCGCTTCGCTACGCGCTCCAGGATACGACGAAACGACGAACGCACACCCGCCAGATACCTGGCTCGCAACAATCGCAACGCAAAGTGAACCCGCCTGTCACTCGTTCAGACCCGCAGAAGTTCGGTCAGCAGTCCGGTACGCCTTCGCGAGCAAAGAGAGAGCCCGGCAACAACAAACCCGGATCGATGGTCATTCACGACGAATTCAGTTTCGAGATCAGACCGGATACGGAGAATCTTTGAACACGAGACGATGAAGACTATCCCGATAATCGAACCTGTTTCGACCATGTGAAAGTTGACTCAGCGCAGCAGCATCAGCGGATGCGCACGCATTGGCACGCCTGAAGTCGCACAACGCAGTCGTCAAGTCGCAGCTTTCCCGCTTCCAATACCAATAACCTGCGCACCTAAACGGAGGCGATCCAGATAGTCCGCCCATTTCTGCATCATTGCCCGGCGTTCCTTGATGAACTTTGTGCGGTTATAGGCTGTGCCAAGGTTGTCCGGCACTGTGTGCGCGAGTTGATGCTCGATCACTTCCGGTTTCTGATCGAGTTCCTCATGCAGGATCGTGCGCGCCATCGCACGAAAGCCGTGTCCCGTGATCTCCGTGCGGGTGTCGTAGCCGAGCCGGCGCAGTGCTGCATTGATCGTGGCCTCGCTCATCGGTCGCTTGCGATCGCGCGCGCCCGGGAACACATAGCGGCCTGCACTCGTAAGTGCGTGCAGTTCATGCAGAATGGCGATCGACTGTCTGGAAAGGGGCACCACATGTTCAGTCCCAGTCTTGGTGACGAGGTAGCGCCATTCGCCCTTGTCCAGATCGAATTGGGACCATTCAGCCTGGCGAAGCTCACCGGGCCGGACGAACAGTAATGGTGCAAGCCGGAGCGCGCAGAGGACAGGGAAGGTGCCAGCGAACCCGTCGAACGCCCGCAGCATCTCGCCGACCTTGGTCGGCTCTGTGATTGAAGCGAAGTGGGTTGTTTGTGCCGGGGGAATCGCGCCGACCAGATCCCGAGCGGGGTCGGCCTTGCAATGTCCCTCCTTGATTCCGTACCGGAATACCCGGCTGATCTCGCTACGCACACGATGGGCTGTGAAGCGGGCGCCGCGATTATCGACGCGCTTTAGGACAGCCAGAACGTCTGGCGCGTCGATGTCGGTAACTGGGCGCTTGCCAAGCCACGGGAACACGTCGTTTTCCATGCGGGCGAGCGTCTTCACGTGCTGGGCTGGCTCGACGCTGCTCTTGCGTTCGTTCATCCAGCCGCGCGCGACTGCCTCGAAAGAGTTGGACGCGGCGAGCCTGGCGGCTCGTTTTTCGAGGCGTTTGACGTTACTTGGGTCCAGTCCAGCTGCCAGCTTTTCGCGGGCCTCGTCTCGCTTTTTACGCGCTGCCGCGAGTGACACGTCCGGATAGACACCGAGCGCTAGCGTCTTGTCCTTGCCCGCAAACCGGTAGTTCATCCGCCAGTATTTCGCGCCGGACTTGTCGAGCTGGAGATACATGCGGCCACCGTCTGCGAGGCGGTTGCCGATGCCATCCGAGTTGTAGCGGGCGTTCCTAACCTGGACATCGGTCAACGACATGGTGGTATCTTTCTCCGGAAAATTCCAGAAACGAGCCAGATACCACCAAAAATACCACCAGATACCACCAGCTGTCGACGAGTCAACGCGGATCGCCGGGGAATAAAAAACCCCGCAAGACATTGATCTTGCGGGGTTTTTCGGAATTTATCGGCTCTCGCCGGAACAGCTTTTGGTGCCCAGGGCCGGACTCGAACCGGCACGCCTTGCGGCGGGGGATTTTGAGTCCCCTGCGTCTACCTGTTTCACCACCTGGGCTTGTCTTGCGACACGTGCGCATGGAACTGCGCGCGGCGGGAAACGCAGATTATGTCCGAAAATGTCGCGCCGGGCAAGTTGCCTGCCAACTACGACCACTCTGGCCTTTGCGGACCCAACCGGCCTGCGCCGCGCAGCCGGTTGATGCCAGCCGTGCGCCCATGCACGAGGGTTCTCGCCGACGCTTCGCGCAGGTCGGCGCGCGCGCCCCGCATTGTGTACAAAGGTCGTCGACGGCGCAGTGGCACAATGCGGGGTTGGCGTGCCGTTGGGGCATCGTCCACGCGTGTTGGGGCGTTTCAGGAAGAGTGTGGTGACTGTCGAATCTCCGTTGAATGTTGCGGCTCATGCCTGCCGTCCCGATTGCGGCGCGTGCTGTATCGCGCCGTCGATCTCGAGTCCGATTCCGGGCATGCCGCACGGCAAGCCGGCGGGCGTGCGCTGCGTGCAGCTCGGCGACGACCTGCGCTGCGCGATCTTCGGTCAGCCCGAGCGGCCGGCCTGCTGCTCCGGCCTGCAGCCGCAGGACGAAATGTGCGGCGCGACGCGCACGGAGGCGCTCGCCTGGCTCACTGAACTTGAAACGCTGACGCAACCTGCCGCACGTGGCCGCCGGCTCGGCTGATGCAGCGGCGCTGCGTACTTGCGGCTAACGCTGCTGCTGCACTAACGGCGGTGCCGCGCCAATTGACAACCATGCTTCGATCCCCGCAACGGGGCTGTCTCAACAGGAGAATGTGCATGACTCAACCCGTTGCGCCGACCCGGCGCCGATTCCTGCTCGCGGCCGCTGCGGCTGCGGCTATCTCGGTGTCGCTGGCGGCTTGCGCGGCATCGACTTTTCCGTTCATCCCGTCGCACTACACGTTCTCGCAGCAGCAGGTGCAGGAAGCCGTGCAGCGCAAATTCCCGTATCAACGGACGATCTCGCAGGTCTTCGACGTGGCGCTGACCAACCCCGTGGTCGGCTTCCTGCCGGACACCCATCGCGTCTCGGTGCGGCTCGACGCGCACCTGGCGAGTCCCTTCCTGCGGCAGCCGGTGGACGGCGTGTTCACGTTGTCGAGCGAGCTGGCCTATGACGAAGCCAGCAAGTCCGTGGTGCTGAAGACGCCCAACGTCGACAGCGTCAATGTCAGTGGCGACGCGCAGGCCTATACCCAGCAGATCAACGCCGCTGCAGCATTGCTCGCCACCCAGCTGCTGACCAACTACCCCATTTACACCTTCAAGCCCGAGCAGTTGCAATTCGCGGGCGTCCACTACGAACCCGGTACAATCACCATCCTTACAAACGGCATACGCGTGCAGATCGTCGAGAAATGACGCGTGCGGCCGCCAGGGCCGCGCGTCGCTTGCCGGACTAGCCCTGATTCGACAACCGTTGGCGATGAGAGGGATGGATGGACGGGTTACTGGCTGGCAAGGCGCTGATTCTGGGGATTGTCGAAGGTCTGACTGAATTTTTGCCGGTGTCGAGCACTGGTCACCTGATCGTCGTGGGCAATCTGCTCGGTTTCAACGGCGAGCATGTAAAAAGCTTCGATGTCGTGATCCAGCTCGGTGCGATTCTGGCGGTGTGCTGGGAGTATCGGCGGCGCATCGGCAGCGTCGTGGCTGGCCTGCCGGCGCGGTCCGATGCGCGGCGTTTTGTACTCAACGTGGCGATCGCAAGCATTCCGGCGGTCGTACTCGGCCTGCTGTTCGAAAAGGCCATCAAGGCCGCTCTGTTTTCGCCGCTGCCGGTGGCTTACGCGCTGGTGGCGGGCGGTCTGGTGATTCTGTGGGCGGAGGCGCGGCAGCGCGCACGGGGCAGTGTGCCGTCGCGCGTGCAGTCGGTCGACGCGCTGAGCCCGCTCGATGCGCTGAAGGTCGGCCTGGCGCAGTGTTTCGCGCTGATTCCTGGCATGTCGCGCTCCGGCTCGACCATCATCGGCGGCATGCTGTTCGGCCTCGAGCGCCGGGTGGCCACCGAGTTTTCCTTTTTCCTCGCCATGCCGATTATTTTCGGTGCGACGGCCTTCGAGTTGGTGCGGGGCTGGCATCTGCTATCGGCAGATGTAGTGGGGATGTTCACGCTGGGATTCGTCGCGGCGTTCATCAGCGCTTTCGCCTGCGTGCGCTGGTTGCTGCGCTACATTGCTGCGCATGATTTCACGGTGTTCGCGTGGTATCGGATTGCGTTCGGCGGGCTGATTCTGCTGCTGGGGTATGTCAGCGCGCTGGACTGGTCGAAGTAATGGGCTCTTTCCTGGCCGCCTGCACGGCTTGCGCCACTCGCGCCATAAACGAAAAGGTCCGCGTTTGAGCGGACCTTGCTTGACGCTTTTGACTGGCGGCTGGCGGATAACTAACTTCCCACGCGCCGCCTGAGAACCAGGTCCCAGACGCCGTGGCCGAGCCGCAAACCGCGTCGCTCGAATTTCGTCACCGGACGATACTCCGGGCGCGGCGCGTAAGCGTCGGCCGTGTTTTCGAGCGCGGGGTCCGCGCCGAGCACTTCGAGCATCTGCTCGGCGTAGTTTTGCCAGTCGGTGGCGCAGTGCAGATACGCGCCCGGCTTCAGGCGCGACACGAGCAGCGCGACGAACTTCGGCTGAATCAGACGGCGCTTGTGATGACGCGCCTTGTGCCACGGATCGGGGAAAAAGATGTGCACGCCGTCGAGGCTGTCCGGCGCGATCATATGCTCGAGGACTTCGACGGCATCGTGCTGGATGATGCGGATATTCGACAGTTCCTGCGCGCCTATCAGCTTGAGCAAGGCGCCCACGCCCGGTTCATGGACCTCGACGCCGAGAAAATCGTCCCCGGGACGATGCGCCGCGATTTCAGCGGTCGTTGCGCCCATACCGAAACCGATTTCCAGCACGCGCGGAGCCGCGCGGCCGAACACGCTGTCCCAGTCGGGCTGCTGCGGCGCATAGGGCAGCACGAAGCGTGGACCAAACTCGTCCATGGCGCGGCGCTGGCCGGTGGATACACGCCCCGCGCGCGTCACGAAGCTGCGGATGCGGCGCAGACGCAAGGCCTCTTTGGGATCGTCCGACTCGCTCGCTGCGCTGCCGTCTTCAGCTTGCGGCGCGGACGGTTCGAGGTTGGTGTCGTCGGCGGTTTGGGGGAGCTCGCCTGGCTGGCCGGCTTGATTCGGATCGTGGATCATCTTCGATGGCTACAAGGGTAGCGGCAAGGGTGAGGGCGGTGGCGCGGCGGGCACCGGAAGGCGCGAGCGCACGGTTTGCCACACATTACCGCCCTCAGTATGAAAAAGCCGCCTTCTTGGAGGCGGCTCTCGTGCTGGAATTCCGCTGACGGCCAGCTGAATGTGGAGCGGGCGATGGGAATCGAACCCACGGCTCTAGCTTGGGAAGCTAGGGTATTGCCATTATACGACGCCCGCAGAGCGCGTCATTTTACGCGGGTTTGGGTCATTTAGGCAAATCTGGCGCGGGTGGACTGGCCCGAAAGCACGGTCAACAATGAATCTCCCCTCCGGCACGGCCGCGTGATGCACAACGATGGCTACCCGCAGCGGTGCGAGGCGCATCAAGGTCGCGTCGAGGTCGCAACACTGCGCCGCGACCTCGACAGCCGCTCAAATAACGAAATACGTCAGTTGCACAGCGGCTCGCGTGACGATCATCAACAGCACCTGCACGATCACGAACAGCAGGATCGGCGACAGGTCGATGCCGCCGAGATTCGGCACGACGCGGCGCAGCGGATTCAGAAACGGCGCGGTGAGCTGGAACAGAATCGGCATGGCGGGCGAGCGCGGATTGAGCCACGACAGCAGCGCCATCAGGATGGTCAACCAGATGATGAGGTTGAGCGCCCACTTGATGAGCGTCAGCAATGCGACGATCAGCAAGGTTGGCCAGAGCATGAGCGGATCCACGCCGGTCACGGCCACCATCAGCACCACATAGACAATCGCGGCGATCAGCGCGGCGAGGACGCTCGCCCAATCGATACGCCTGGCACTGGGCACGATATGCCGCAGCGGCAGCACGATCCAGTTGGTGGCGTGCAGCACGGCGTTCGAGACCGGGTTATACGGCGGCAGGCGGACGACTTGCAGCCATGCGCGCAACAGCAGCGCCGCGCCGAACAGCGTGAAAACGGTATTGAGCAGAAAACGGGCGATATCGCCGAACATCTTGGGTCCTTTCCTTCAGGTAGCGTTGTGTGGTGTGCGAAAAGGTTGCTAGGCCGTGACCTTGGTCATTATGTGTTTTCGTCGATCGATCCCGGCGCGCGCCACAGACGGACTGTGCCCCGCGCCGGTCGTCACATTATCACGGCTTACTTGACGCTAGTACCCGCCAGAACGTGATTCACCGAACGCTCGAGCGATTCCTCGACAGCCTCGTCGATGGCGTCGAGCGTCGCCGGCGGCGTGGCGCGACGGCGCGCCAGCGCCACCGCCCGCCGGGTCATCAGTCCGTACAGCGCCGCATGGTCGCCGCCGAGCGCTTCGAGCAGTGCGAGCTGTGCGCGCACGACGCCCGTATCGCCGCGCGACACCGGGCCGGCGAGGGCGCCTGGCAAGCCTTTGTCGCGGGCTGTCTGAAGCGTGCCGGTCAGCATCGGCAAAAGCGCGCGCAACGCGTCTTCTTCCGCAAAGCCGAGCGTGCGCCAGAGCGCCACACATTCGGCGAGGCTGCACAGCGCGAAGCTGGCCGCGTAGTGCGCCGCACCGTGGTAGAGCATGCGGCCGCCGGCCGGAATCGACAGTGGATGGCAATGCAGCGCCTGAGCGAGCGCCGTCAGTGCCTGCTTGAGCGCGCCATCGGCTTCGATGGTGATGGAGCAGCCGCCGATGCGCTCGATATCTGCGAGATCGCCGCTAAACAGGTAGAGTGGATGAAAACCACCAATCGATGCACCGTGCGACTGTGCCGTCGCAAGCAATTCCACCGGCGAGGCGCCGCTGCAATGCACCAGCGCGCGCAGCCGTCCGGTCGAGCCGTTGGCGCTATTGAAACGCAAAGTGTTGGCCGTCGAACCGATACTGTCATCGGGAACGGATAGAAAGACGATATCGGCAGCGTCGACAACGTTTTGCGGCTCGTCGTACGCTGTGCATCGCTCGATCTGACCGGCGAGCCGGCGCGCCGATTCCGGCGTGCGGCTGGCAATCGCCGTGACCGGATAACCGGCCCGGGTGAAGCCGAGCGCAAGGCACCGCGCAAGGCGTCCCGCGCCAATGAAGCCGAGACGCGGCAAAGAGGACTGGGACATGGTTCCTGCTCCAGGCAGCACGATGAACTTGAACGGAAAGCTGGAGTATCGCGCATTCATTCAGCGCTCGCGAGCCGGGGCCGTGCCCCGTGCAGCGCAAGCTGGGCAAGCGTCATGAGTACGACGGTGCTTTCCTCGGATCAATTCTGCGCGATATGAGGCGCATGGTGGAGTATCGGCCCGCGTGAACCCCGCAGGCCCGGAAACTGCTCACAATGAATTTGGTCAATGGAGTATGGGGTTGCTGTTCGAGTTTTTTCTGTCTCGCAGTCAGATTCGGGAGGTCATTATGAGCATCTTTTCTTACCGAAAGCACTTGCGTTTCTTGACGCATTCACAGCGCCGACTTTGGTGGGATCAAAAAAAGCGCCTGAAGCCACGCGTCAAGATCAGTGGGGCTTACGTACCGCCGAATATCACCCGCGAGTTCACTTACGTAAAAGTAGGTTGAACATTTGTCCCTCAAAGAATGAGCAATGCCTGGCCATCGCGCCAGGCATTTTGCGTTTACAGCTCAGTGACGGTTAACTGATGGCTGCCGTGTCCAATCGCACAAACGCTGAAGTGAATTTGTAATTAAAGATTACCGGTAAAGATCGTTTGATGAAGCGTCGCCCGGTAATTCCTGCTCGATGCTGTGAGCGACCCCGCGCAAACCCTTGGTTATCGAGATATCGCGCGTCGCATGCGCTTCGCAACATCGTGCTGCGTATTTCAGCGCCTACACACGGATTGCAATTTGCAACAAATGTGCACACCCGTGCCGATCCTTTTTCGATACATTGAATTCCATAGCATGCACGTCATGCGACACGGTCATCCGGCCGCGCTTGGAGAAGAAAAGTGAAAAAGATCGTTCCGCTTGTTGTTGCCGCTGCACTGGGTGTGGGCTTCGCAACCGCCGCGCAGGCACACGTGTCCGTTGGTATCGGGATCGGCGTGCCGCTCGCGCCGGCTTACCCGGTTTATGCCGCGCCGCCGCCGGTGTATTACGCACCGCCGCCGGTGTATGCGCCGCCTCCCGTTGTGGTGGTTGGAGGAGGTTACGGTGGCTACTACGGCTATCACGGCGGCCCGTACTATCACCGTGGCTACTACGGCCATGGTTATTACGGTCACGGTTACGGTTATGGGCACGGCTACTATCGCCGCTAACAACCGCGCATGGGATATGCGCTGCGGAATTTGACCCGCAGCGCACGAGTCACCGCAACGGCGTAACGCAGGCTTGATTGCCGCGTTGCGCCGTTTCTATTTTGTGGCCGAAGCTGGGAGAATCCTTTCAGTTCATCCTGTTGCCCTGGAGTTCGCCGCCCATGCATATGCTCCCTGCTCCGACCTATGTCGATATCGTCGACGCCGCCGCGCGACTCGAGGGCGTCGCGCATCGCACGCCGGTTCTCACGTCCACGACGGCGAACGAACGTACCGGCGCGTCGCTCTTCTTCAAGTGCGAGAATTTTCAGCGCATGGGCGCGTTCAAGTTTCGTGGCGCTTATAACGCGCTATCGCAATTCGACTATGCGCAACGGGATGCAGGGGTGCTGACTTATTCGTCGGGCAATCACGCGCAGGCGATCGCGTTGTCGGCGCGCCTCGAAGGCATTCGCGCGACGATCGTCATGCCGCACGACGCACCCGCCGCGAAGGTCGCCGCCACGCAAGGTTACGGCGGCGAAGTCATCATCTACGACCGCTACAAGGAAAATCGCGAAGAGATCGGCCAGCGGCTTGCGCGCGAACGCGGCATGACGCTGATTCCGCCGTACGACCATCCGCATGTGATCGCCGGGCAGGGTACGGCGGTGACGGAACTGATCGAGGAAACCGGTCCGCTGGATCTGCTGTTCGTGTGTCTCGGCGGCGGCGGTTTGCTTGCCGGCAGCGCACTGGCGGCGGCCGAACTCAGCCCGCATTGCAGAGTCATTGGCGTGGAGCCGGAGGCCGGCAACGATGGTCAGCAGTCGCTGGCGCGCGGGGAGATCGTGCGCATCGAGGTGCCGCACACCATTGCGGACGGCGCAGCGGCGACCCATCTGGGCCTATACACCTTCCCGATCATTCAGCGTCTGGTAGAACAGGTCGTGACGGTGACGGATGCTCAACTGATCGAGGCGGTGCGCTTTTTCGCGCAGCGCATGAAGCTCGTCGTGGAGCCGACCGGTTGCCTCGCCGCCGCAGCCGTGATGAGCGGCATCGTGCCGGTAGAGGGCAAGCGGGTCGGCGTGCTGGTCAGCGGCGGCAATGTGGATTTGGCACGCCTCGCAGAATTTCTCGGCTAAGGCTGTGTGGATAACACTACAAGCCCAACTCGCTCCACAACGCATCGACGCGCCGTTTGACGGCGGCGTCCATCTCGATTGGACGGCCCCATTCCCGATCGGTTTCGCCGGGCCACTTGTTGGTGGCGTCGAGACCCATCTTCGAACCGAGACCCGCTACCGGCGAGGCAAAATCCAGATAGTCGATCGGCGTGCGGTCGACCAGTACCGTGTCGCGCACCGGATCGATGCGCGTCGTGATGGCCCAGATCACTTCTTTCCAGTCGCGAATATTCACGTCCTCGTCGACCACGACGATAAACTTCGTATACATGAATTGTCGCAAGAAACTCCAGACGCCGAACATCACCCGTTTGGCATGTCCGGGGTAGCTTTTCTTCATCTGCACGATCGCCATGCGGTAGCTGCAACCTTCGGGCGGCAGATAGAAATCGGTGATCTCGGCGAACTGCTTCTGCAACAGCGGCACGAACACTTCGTTGAGCGCCACGCCGAGCACGGCGGGTTCGTCAGGCGGTTTGCCGGTGTAGGTAGAGTGGTAGATTGCGTCGCGGCGCATCGTGATCCGCTCGACCGTGAACACCGGGAACCACTCCTGTTCGTTGTAGTAGCCGGTGTGGTCGCCGTAGGGTCCTTCGAGCGCATGTTCGTATGCCGCGCTCGCCCCTTTCGCCGGGCGTGGTGGCGCGCCGGCCGGTGCCGGCTCGGGCGTGCCTTCCTGCGGATAGATGAAGCCTTCCAGAACGATCTCCGCGCGCGCCGGCACCTGCAGCGTACCGACGCCCGGTGTGATGCATTTCGCGAGTTCGGTGCGTGCGCCGCGCAGCAGGCCCGCGAACTGATATTCGGAGAGCGTGTCCGGCACCGGCGTGACCGCGCCGAGGATGGTGGCCGGGTCGGCGCCGAGCACGACGGCCACCGGGTACGGCTTGCCCGGGTTCTGCAGCGCGAACTCGCGGAAATCGAGCGCGCCGCCGCGATGCGCGAGCCAGCGCATGATGAGTTTGTTACGGCCGATCAGCTGCTGGCGGTAAATGCCTAGATTTTGGCGGCTCTTGTTTGGGCCGCGTGTAACGGTCAGGCCCCACGTGATCAGCGGGCCGGCGTCGCCCGGCCAGCAGGTCTGGATTGGCAGCTTTGCGAGGTCCACGTCGACGCCTTCCCAGACGATTTCCTGGCAAGGCGGCGCGCTCACCGTTTTGGGCGCCATGTCCCAGACCGCCTTGGCAAGCGAGAACAGCTTGCCGGCGTCCCTGAGGCCCTTGGGCGGTTCCGGCTCCTTCAATGCCGACAACAGCCGTCCGACGTCGCGCAGTGACTCCAGCGCGCCGCTATCGCCGTCCTGCTCCCCGCTTTCGATCCCCATGCCGAGCGCGACGCGCCGCGGCGTGCCGAACAGGTTGCCGAGTACCGGGAACGCATGGTTCTGCCGGCTTTCAAACAGCAACGCGGGGCCGCCGGCGCGCAGCACGCGGTCGCATAGCTCGGTCATTTCCAGGACGGGCGAGACGTGTTGCGGGATACGGCGCAGCTCGCCTAGCGTTTCAAGACGGCCAACGAAGTCGCGCAGGTCTTTGTATTTCATCGGGTACGGAGCAAAGCCGCAGAGCGCGGCGGAAAAGTGGGGCGCGACGTCAAACGGCGCGCAGGAACGATTGTCGATTTTACCTGCGTTAGTTAGCGCACGTTCTTGACGCAAAACTGTAACTGAGCCGAAACGCGCACGGCGCGCGGGTTTCAGGCCGCTGAACAGTGTTCGTTATTACAATTAGTTATAGATTTGACCATCTATAGTGTTGACGAACTATTTAAGCCTGCTAAAATCCGGTCACATTGGTTGCAGGGCGTGAACCTTTTTACCGCCGCCCCCCGGTCCTTACGACGCAACGCGTCACCGCTTACCGACCCCCTGCACGGTATTTGTCGGCTTTTTGCAGTCCTCGTCAGCGCGACCTAGCGCTGGATTTTCGCGTGGGAGTCTCTGCGTGCGTGCTTTTTAGGCACGACGCTGAGCTTTTCAAGATGGCTCCCACCGACGGTTATGCCGTATTCCCGACGCCGCAGCTGCCCTAACCAGAGCACGCGACGTCTTGATTCTGCGAATGTGTTTTGATGCCGGCTCAACCGGCGGGGTTCGCAGATCATGCAAGATGGGAGATCTGAATGAACGCCTGGTTAACGTGGCGTCCCGACGAAAAATTAGCGCATGCCATGCGCGGTGTTTTGCGTCGCGGTACGCGTATGAGTCATCATCTGTTCAGCATTGTTGGCGGTTCCGCCGTCGTGCTGGCGCTCGCGCTGTGGCTGATGCCCGCCTGGCGCGGTACGCTGGCTGCCAAACTGATGCCGGTCATTTCTGCCGCTGTGCAGGCCGGCCCCGCCCGTTTGTTGCAGGGCAACCCGCTGCCGTCGTTCGCGCCCCCCAACGTGGTGCAACCGTCCGACGATTCGCTATCCGCCAATACGGCCCCGAGCGACGCCAGCAATGGCGCAAGCAGCACCAATACGAGCTATGACGGCGCCTTTGACGGCAGCGGCACGAGCGGTCTCGGTGTCACGGCATTCAACGCGCTCGACCCGCATTCGGTACAAAGCATCAGCGCGCTGGCGCGTCTGATTCCCGCGCAGCGCGTCGCCGCCGACGCCCGAGACGACCGCGTGCTGGTCTCCACCCGTGAGCAGGATATGGTGGCGTCCTATCTGGCCCGGCGCTATCGCGTCGCCCAGGAGCCGGTGAGCGAACTCGTGAAGGCGGCGTTCGATACCGGCCGCGAAGTCGGACTCGACCCGCTGCTGCTGCTCTCCGTGATGGCGATCGAATCGGGCTTCAACCCGTATGCCGAAAGCGGCGTGGGTGCGCAAGGCCTGATGCAGGTGATGTCGAAGGTGCACTCGGACAAGTTCCAGTATTTCGGCGGCGAAAGCGCCGCGCTCGATCCGCTCGCCAACATCAAGGTTGGGGCGCTCGTGCTGAAGGACTGCATCGCGCGTGGCGGTACATTGCCGGGCGGCCTGCGTCTCTATGTCGGTTCGACCTCGCAGGACGACGGTGGTTATGGCGCGAAGGTGATGGCTGAACGTGGCCGTCTGCGTGACGTGGCGCGCGGCCGCAAGGTGCCGATCAATGCACCGCAAGCGCCGGTGACGACTACGGCGTCGGTGGCGACACCGGCTGCTGCAGCGCCGGGCAAGCGGGTTCAGGTGACGCTCGAAGCGCATCCGCTGACCGCCGCCTCGCCGGTGAAGGCGCCGGAGCAGGACGACGCCAGCGCTACGGCGACCAAGCATGCTTCGACGTCGGAATTCGGCGCCTGAGTGACTGCAGAGGTATCGCGGTAAAAACAGCACTGGTAGTACAAATCAGAAAGGCACCCGCGGGTGCCTTTTTTCATGGCTCGACGCTTTTGGGTCAGTGGCCGAAAAACCCGTGCAACCGTTCGACTGCTTCTTCGAGCTTTGCATACGCCGTGGCATACGACAGGCGGATATACGAGCGCGGAGCATGATTGCCGAAATCCATGCCCGGCACCAGCACGACGCCCGCGTCTTGCAGCATGGCTTTGGTGAGCGCAGCGCTGTCGCCGGCGGCCGCGTGGGAGACCTGGCTACAGTCCGCGTACACATAGAACGCGCCGTCCGGCATCACCGGCACGGAGAAGCCCAGCGATTCGAGCGCCGGAGCGATGAAATCGCGGCGCCGCTTGAACTCGATACGGCGTGCTTCGTAGATCGCGAGCGTGTCCGGTTCGAAGCAGGCGAGCGCGGCGTGCTGCGCCAGCGCTGAGGCGCAGATAAAGAGGTTCTGCGCGAGTTTCTCGAATGCGCCGACCAGCGACGGCGGCACCACGAGCCAGCCAAGGCGCCAGCCCGTCATGTTGAAGTACTTCGAAAAGCTGTTGACGGTGATCACGTCCTCGCCGAACGACAGCGCGGAGACGGGCGGCTCGCCGTAGCTCAAGCCCTGGTAGATCTCGTCGACGATCGTGAAGCCGCCGCGCGCGCGAACCGCTTCGACGATGCGCTTCAACTCCGCAGGCTCGATCGAGGTGCCGGTCGGGTTCGACGGAGACGCAAGCAGTACGCCGCGCGTGCGTTCGTTCCAGAGGCGCTCGACATCGGCTGCGGTCAACTGGAAGCGCTCCGCCGGGCCGCTTGGCACCAGCACGGGCTTGCCTTCGGCAGCGGCGACGAAGTGCCGGTTGCACGGATAGCAGGGATCGGGCATCAGCACTTCATCGTCGCGATCGACCAGCGCCGCGCACGCGAGCAGCAGCGCAGCCGAAGCACCGGCGGTGACCACGATGCGGGCAGGATCGACCTCGATGCCATAGGCCTGCGCATAGTGGCCGGCAATGGCCTCGCGCAGCGTATGCAGTCCGAGTGCGCTGGTGTACTGCGTGACGCCGCGGCGCAGCGCGCTCGCGGCCGCTTCGATGACCAGTTCGGGGGCGGTGAAATCGGGCTCGCCGATTCCCATGTGGATGATGTCGCGCCCCTCGCGCTCCAGCAGGGCGGCTTCCTTCGCCAGTTCCATCACGTAGAAAGGCTGGATGGCGTCGACACGCGCAGCAAGCCGCACCAATGGTTCGGTCACGGAGTTCATACAGTCAGTACAGTAAGTGCAATTTCAAAAGCCAGGCGGGTGGTGCGAGGTAGCGCCGCCCGCCGCCCTGCCGTGCGGGGCAGGGTCTGGCGAGACGGCTTAGCGCTTGCGGGCCGCCTGCGTTTCGTCGACGCGCAGTTGCGCTGCCAGCTTGTCCAGCACGCCGTTGACGTACTTGTAACCGTCCGCGCCGCCAAAGGTCTTGGCGAGTTCGACGGCTTCGTTGATGACAACGCGGTACGGAATGTCGACGTGATTCTTCAACTCGAATGCCGCGACGAGCAGCACCGCGCGTTCAACCGGCGAGAGTTGCTCGATCGGGCGGTCGAGACACGGCGTGAGATCGGCCGACAGCGCTTCCGAATCGCGGATCACGCCGTGCAGCAGCGCATCGAGGTGCTCGTGGTCCGCCTTGTCGAAACCTTGCGCGCCGCGCAACTGCGCGTCGATCTCGCCGCCGGGCGCGCCCGACAGCAGCCACTGATACAGCCCCTGCGTGGCCAGTTCGCGGGAACGTCGGCGAGCGCTTTTCATGCCTGTTCCTCTTCGTCGTCCTCTTCTTCTTCCTCGTCGTCATCGTCGCCGCCGAGCTGTTCGAGGGCGACCGAGAGGTTCGCCATTTCGACGGCCACGCGTGCGGCGTCACGACCCTTTTCGGTCATGCGCGCGACGGCTTGTTCGTCGCTTTCAGTGGTCAGCACGGCGTTGGCGACCGGAATGCCGAAATCGAGGCCGACGCGCGTGATGCCGGCGCCGCTTTCGTTCGACACCAGTTCAAAGTGGTACGTCTCGCCGCGAATCACCGCGCCGAGCGCGATCAACGCGTCGAACTGGCCGCTTTCGGCCAGCTTTTGCAGGGCCAGCGGGATTTCCAGCGCACCCGGCACGGTGACGAGCAGCACGTCTTCACCGGTCACGCCGAGGCGTTCGAGTTCTTCGATGCACGAATCCGCGAGGCCGTTGCAGACGGGCTCGTTAAAGCGCGCCTGGACGATGCCGATACGCAGGCCGTCGCCGTCGAGGTTCGGTTGGTATTGTCCGATTTCCATAGTCAGTCCGTAGTGTGTTTGAGTAAGCGCCAAGGCGCGTGAAATGGTCGGATCAGCGTTGCAGCGCGGGTGCCGGTCAAGGCGTTTGCGGCGACTGGGAAGGGCAGCCGGGCATCGGCACGAAGCCTGTGACTTCGAGACCGTAGCCCGACATGCTGCCCAGCTTGCGCGGGTTGGACAGCACCTGCATCTTGCCGACACCCAGTTCGCGCAGGATCTGCGCGCCGATGCCGTAAGTCTTGAAGTCGACCGGACGGCGCTTGAGCGCGTCGGCCTTGTCCTTCGAATCGAACGCCTTGAAAACGTCGATCAGGTGATCTTTAGAATCGCCGCAGTTCAGCAGCACGACGACGCCAAGATCGCGTTCCGCGATCTCTTTCATCGCGGCGTCCAGCGTCCACGAGTGGGTGGACGTGCTCACTTCGAGCAGATCCAGCACCGACAGCGGTTCATGCACGCGTACCGGGGTTTCCTGCTCCGGCGTGGGATTGCCGCGAACCAGTGCGATGTGCGGCTGGCCGCTCGGCTGGTCGAGGTACATCACCGCGCGGAACGGGCCGTGCGCGGTCTGCATGGTGCGCTCGCAGATTCGCTCCACGATCGATTCGGTGCGGCTGCGGTAGTGAATCAGGTCGGCAATCGTGCCGATTTTCAGGCCGTGTTCCTGCGCGAACTCCATGAGGTCGGGCAGACGCGCCATCGTGCCGTCGTCCTTGATGATCTCGCAGATCACCGCGGCGGGCGTCAGACCCGCCAGCGCCGTGAAGTCGCAACCGGCCTCGGTGTGGCCGGCGCGCACTAGCACGCCGCCAGGCTGCGCCATGATCGGGAACACGTGACCGGGCTGGACGATATGCTCGGCCCGCGCGTCGTGCGCGACGGCGGCGAGGATCGTGCGGGCCCGGTCGGCCGCCGAAATGCCCGTGGTGACGCCTTCAGCCGCCTCGATACTAACGGTGAACGCCGTGCCGTACTGGGTGCCGTTGCGGTAGGTCATCAGCGGCAGGTTCAGCAGCTTGCAGCGTTCCTGGGTGAGCGTCAGGCAGACAAGCCCCCGGCCGTAGCGAGCCATGAAGTTGATCGCTTCCGGCGTGACGAATTCGGCGGCGATGACCAGGTCACCCTCGTTTTCGCGGTCTTCTTCGTCGACGAGTATCACCATCCGGCCGGCTTTCAGTTCGGCGATGATCTCAAGTGTGGAGGAGAGCGTCATGGTGGCGAGAATTTCGGGAAAGCGCGTATTTTACGCCAGGCGCGGGTCCGCGTCGTTCCCCCGAACGGGATAGGCCATTTGGCGCGGTGCGGCGGAGTTTTAACGGGGCGAAACATGGCCGCGGCTGGTCTTCGGTAAACTGTGGCATCTGCCATGCAGCAAATCGACGGATTACCATCCGTTCAGGGGCGCCGGGCATCTCCAGGTCCTCTTTGGTGACTGCGCCTTTGTGCGGCGCGGTCGTTCATCGCTTCGCCAAGTGCTTCAAGTCGAATCAACATGTCATTTTTCGGAATCGGTCTTTACGTCATCGTTGCACTGTTCTTTGCCGTGCATGTGGTGCGTACTCAACAGAACATGTACTGGCTATTGCTGCTGTTCGCTTTTCCGCTGTTAGGCAGTCTCGTGTATTTCTTTGCGATCTATTTGCCGGGGCTGCGTGGGTCGCGCGGCGGGCGGGCTGCTACGCGGGCCATTTCGCAGCTGGTGGATCCGAATCGGGCCGTGCGCGAGGCGCGGGCTAATTTCGACCGTGCGCCGACTGTCGAGCATCGGATGCGGCTTGGGGCGGCTCTGCTGGGAGCCGGTCAGCCTGAGGAGGCGCTCGAGCATTATCAGGCGGCTGCCAATGGGCCTTTCGCTACTGATCCGGCGTTGCTGTTTGGAATGGCCAAGGCGCAGTATGCCGTGCGGCAGTATGCGGCCGCTGAAGTGAGTCTGGGGCGCTTGTTCGATGCCAGTCCGCAGGCGCGTCAACAGCCTGAGCCGGCTTTACTCTATGCGCGGACCCTCGCCGCGCTGGATGCGCCCGGGACGCGGGCTGCTTTTGAGCAATCGCTTGCCTGTGCTAGTGATGCGGCGCCGCGGTGTCTGTTTGCGGATTGGCTCGCCGCGCAGTCGAGTGAGGCTGATTTGCAGCGGGCTCACGGGCTTTATGCGGATATCGCTCAGGATGCCAGGCATTGGCCTCGGCATGCGCGTGAGCATAATCGGGAGTGGTTGATGCGGGCTCAGGCTGCATTGGCTGGGGCGCCTTCGCGGCGCTGAAGGGTTGGTTGTTGTTGTTCCTTTCTGGTTTTGGCCTTTCCTTGGTTTGTTTGTGGTTTATTTGCGTTGCCCCTGTGCGGGGCGGCACCTACTTTCTTTGCCGCCGCAAAGAAAGTAGGCAAAGAAAGCGGGCTCACACCGCCAGCTCGTAGCGAGCCATCTCGGTCTTCCGTCTCTATCCCGGGCTCACGTAGGTGTCTCCTACCATCAGGTGCACGACCTCGTCGCCGTTGGTTTGCTGAACCTGTCGCTCGCCCGCTACCTCGCCGCGGCGCAGGACTACGATGCGGTCGGCGATTGCAAAGATGTCGTGCAGGTTGTGCGAGATCAGAATCACCGAGACGCCCTGCGCCTTCAACGTCGCAATCAACTCCATCACCTTGCGTTGTTCCGGCACGCCTAGCGCCGCGGTGGGCTCGTCCATGATGAGCACCCGCGCGTTCCAGTAGATGGCCCGGCCTATCGCAATCGCCTGGCGCTGGCCGCCTGAGAGCATTTTCACCGGACCGCCCAGTTTGCCTTCGGGAATCACGATGTCGAGACGCTCCAGCACCTCGCGTGCAACCTGCGCCATGCGCGATCGATCGATCACCTGGAAGCCCAGTTGCCGGCGTAACGGCTCGCGTCCGAGGAAGATATTGCTGCCCACGTCGAGGTTGTCGGCCAGTGCAAGGTCCTGATAGATCGTCTCGATGCCGCGCGCACGCGCGTCCTGCGGATCGCGCAATTGCAACGGCGCGCCGTCGAACAGCAGTTCGCCCTGATCCGCGCGGTATACGCCGGACAAAATCTTGATGAGCGTCGATTTGCCCGCGCCGTTGTCGCCGGCGAGCGCCAGCACTTCGCCCGGCAATAGCTGCAATGACACGTGCTTGAGCGCCTCCACGCCGCCAAAGCGGATCGAGACGTCGCGTACCTCCAGTATCGGCGTGCTCATTGGGCGCCTCCCAGACGATCCTTGTATTGATCGATCAGTACCGAGAGGATGATGACGATGCCCACCACGATGAATTGCCAGAACGCGTTGACGTCGATAAACACCAGACCGAACTGGATCACCGCGATGATCAGCGCGCCAATCAGCGTCCCAACCACATTGCCGGTTCCGCCGAACAGGCTCGCGCCGCCAATCACCACCGCGGCGATCGAATCGAGCAACATCGGTTCGCCGGCGTTGGCGGCCCCCGCGGCAAAGCGCGCGGTATAAATGATCCCGCCCACCGCGGCGAACGCGGCTGCGATCAGATACACCACGAGCAGATGACGCTTTACATTGATGCCGGCGCGTACTGCCGACTGCGGATTGCCGCCGATTGCGTAGGTGTACTGGCCAAACCGCGTCTTCGAGAGCAGCAGATGCATGATCACCAGCAACACGGCGGTCAGCACCACTGGCGTCCAGCCGGCGCCAAGCCAGACGAGGCCGGTGTTGTCCACCGAAACGGTCATGCCGCTGCCGGCCGCCAGAAAGCCCGCACCGCGAGCCACGCCGTACATGCCGAGCGTGCCGATAAAGGCCGGCACGCCGAGCCACGCAATCAGCACGCCGTTGACCAGACCAGGAATCAGACACACCACGATGGTGAGTGGAATCGACGCGATCAGGATCCACGGCGAGCCGCTGCCGAACAGCGTGAACTGCGCCACACAGACGGCCGCGAGGCCCATCACGAAGCCGGCGGACAGATCGATGCCGGCCGTGATGATGACGAAAGTCTGGCCGATGGCCAGCAGCAGCGGAGCGGCGGCGGCCAGCCCGATCGATTGCAGGTTGTAGGCATTAAACAGAAACGATCGATGAGCCGAGATTTGCGCGAATCCCTCGAAAAAAGCGAGCAGAGCGCACAGGAACAGCCACGGCCATAGTTTGGTAATCAGCGCGATCTTGTCGAGACGCGAGTTATCCATGGAGTTATCCGCGTTATCAGGAGCAGAACCCGCGTGCGCAGCCGCGCACGCGGTGGAGACGATCTGGCGTGTCAGCCAGCCTGCTTCAGCTAGTTCGAATAGATGTACTGCTGCATGTCGGGCTGGTCGATATTGTTTTTATCGAGGACCTCGAAGCCCGTACTCTTGAGCGTGGGGATCTTCTTGCCATGGATCACATCGGCGGCGAACTTGACACCGTAATAGCCGATTTCATCCGGACGCTGTGCAATGGCGATATCGACGAGGCCGCTTTTGATCTGCTTGTCGATACCCGGCACCGCGTCGAATACGACCACCTTGACGGAGCCTTGTTTGCCGGCCGCCTTGACGCCCTGGGCCGCGCCGCTGCCGGAGAACGTGTTGGCGCCGAACACGCCGGCGAGGTTCGGATTGCGCGCCAGTACCGCGGCGACGTGGGCCGCGGCCTGATTGGCGTCATCCTCGTTGTAGAGCGTCTGCAGCACGGTGATGTTCGGATGCTTCTTCATCTCCTCCGCGAAGCCTTCCGCGCGGGCGTCGGTGCTGGAGATGCCAGGCTTGTTGTTCTCGCAATAGACGGTGCCCTTGTCGCCGATGGCTTTGGCAAGCGCGCGCGCGGCGACCCGGCCGCCTTCCAGGTTGTCCGAAGCAATATACGAAAGCGGGAAGTCCGCGTCGCCCTTGCCGGTCTGATAGTGGCCGTCGCCGATATAGGTGTCGACGGTGATGACCTTGATGCCGGCGTCGGCGGCTTCCTTGAGCGGTTGAATCAGCTGTTGCTTGTCGACCGGCGAAACCAGCAGGACGTCAGGGTGTTTGGCGATGAACGCCTTGAGGATCGGCACCTGTTCACTGGTGTTCCACTCTTTGGGAACCTGGAAAAGCAACTCGACGTTTTCTTCCTTGGCAGCCCGTTCGGCGCCGCGATGCATCGTGAAGTAGAACGGATCCACCACGCCCGGCAGAAGTGCCACCACCGGATGCGCGGCATCCGCGTGCGCCAGACCTGACAGCGAACCAACCATGATCGTTGAGACGACAACCATACAGCGGGAAACGAATCGCTTCATTTTGTCTTCCTCCAGGTTTTTTGAGTCCGACACGCGACGCCCGACTTGTTCTACACGCTCCATGGCGACGGCAATCGGCTGTCGGCCAGTATAGGCGTGAGTGCTGTCAGTGACTATTGGTATGACGAGGCTTGTTGCGATGCAACGGGTAAAGCGGATAGCGAGTTCGACCTGCAAGGGCCGAACTGCTTCAAGGAAGGGTGGCGCGACGGGTGTCGCCTGCGCGGCGCCCCGCAACGCCAGATGAAGGTTTGTGAGTCCGAAAGATTCGCGCAGCTTACGGATCAGGGATAAAGCGTATCGCGTGGGAAGAACATCTTCGGTTCGTAGGCGGGCAACCTCACCGTTGCGCCTGCCGGGGTCAGCACGACATTGCAGGTCTGATCGATCTGCTTACCCTGCCTGTAAATGAACGCACCGGGGCCGCCATCGCATGCGGCTGTACTTTGGATGAGGCGCAACTCACGCCCGTTCGAGAGCGATCTCGTGATATCGAACCCGTCCGCATAGGCGGCGGTGACGCCGACGAGGGCGGCGACTCCGATTACGACTTTCGCGATCTGCATGATGGAGATCTCCGAGGTCGGCTGGGTCGTGCGCAGTGGCCAGCCGCCGACGGGCCGCAGCCGCTGCGGGCAGGCATCTACTGCTGCTGCGTGGACAGCATCCGCTCCACATACCGCGCAATCAGATCGATCTCCAGATTGACCTTCGTGCCGTCCCGCAGATGCTTGAGCGCAGTCACTTCCACCGTGTGCGGAATCAGGTTGATCGAAAATTCGCAGCCGTCAGCGCGATCCGTCACCGAATTGACCGTCAGGCTCACACCATTGACGGTGATAGACCCTTTATACGCCAGATAGCGGCCGATTTCACGCGGCGCCAGCACGCGTAATTCATGCGACTCGCCCACCGGCGCGAAATGCGTGACCGTCCCGAGTCCGTCTACGTGACCCGAGACGATATGCCCGCCCAGCCGGTCATGCGCACGCAGCGCCTTCTCGAGATTGACCTCGCCGGGCTCGCCGAGTCCGGCCGTGCAGTTCAGGCTCTCGCGCGAGACGTCCACTTCAAATGAGTTCGACGTCTTGGCCACCACCGTCATGCAGGCGCCCTGAATCGTGATGCTGTCGCCAAGCTGGACGTCTTCGAGATCGAGACCGCCTGCGTTGACATTCAGGCGTACGCCCGCATCCCCGTCGGTGCCGAGGGGTTTGACTGTTTCGATGCGGCCGACCGCCGCGACGATTCCGGTAAACATCGTGCTGATTCCTTGGTTAATTCTCAGTAGGGTGGGGCGCGGAAAGCGGCGCGAAGCGCGCCAGAATCCGCAGATCGTCACCGATCCGGTCGACGGCGTGGAAGTTCAGGCGCAGCCGGTTATCGAGCGCTTGCGGGGCGATCAGACTGAACATGCCCATCGAGTCGATGCCGAGCAGACTCGGCGCCAGATAGACCAGCAGCTCGTCGACGCAACCCTCGCGCAGCAACGAGCCGTTCAGCTTGTAGCCGGCCTCGACGTGCAGTTCGTTGACCTGACGTTCGCCGAGCACCTTCAGCATGGCGGGCAGATCCACTTTGCCGGCCGCATTCGCCATTTGCACGATTTCCGCGCCACGCTCGCGCAGCACGTCGGCACGTGCGGTGTGACGCTCATCCAGATTGCCGCAGAAAATCAGCGTCGGCGCTCCGGCGAGAATCTGCGCGGTGGGCGGCACATCGAGCTGGCTGTCAATCAGGACGCGTTGTGGCTGGCGCGGCGTATCCACGGCCCGCACGGTCATACGCGGATCGTCTTCCCGCACGGTGCCGATGCCCGTCAGGATCGCCGACGCGCGGGCGCGCCATGCGTGACCGTCGGCGCGTGCGGACTCGCCGGTGATCCATTGGCTCTCACCGGACGGCAAGCCGGTGCGGCCGTCGAGCGAGGCCGCCACCTTCATGCGCACCCATGGCCGGCCGCGCGTCATGCGCGACACGAAGCCGATATTCAGTTCAGACGCTTCATGGGCGAGCAGGCCGCAGCGCACTTCGATGCCCGCGTCGCGCAGCATCTTGAGGCCGCGTCCCGACACCTGCGGGTTCGGATCTTCCATGGCCGCGACCACGCGTTCCACCTGCGCCTCGATCAGCGCATTCGCGCACGGCGGCGTGCGGCCGAAGTGGCTGCACGGTTCGAGCGTGACGTATGCCGTGGCGCCGCGCAGATCGTGGCCGCGTGAACGCGCATCCTTGAGCGCCCGTACTTCGGCATGGTCCTGGCCGGCCGGCTGCGTGAAACCTTCGCCGATCACTTCGCCGTTCTTGACCAGCACGCAGCCCACGCGCGGGTTCGGATCGGTCGTGTACATACCGCGCTTCGCCAGAGCGAGCGCGCGTTCCATATGGACGAAATCGGTTTGCGAGAACATCGGCGTCCGTTGAGTGCTGTGGCGTGTGCGGTCGTAAGGGATGGGCAGGCGTTTGCCTCAGGCGGCCAGCGCGGCGAAGGCGGCACCGGCCGCTTCGAGCGTCGCGTCGATGATCGCGTCGTCGTGAGCGATCGACACGAAACCGGCCTCGTAAGCCGACGGTGCGAAGTACACGCCTGCGTCGAGCATCTTGTGGAAAAACGCGTTGAAACGCGGCACGTCGCTCGTCGTAACTTCGGCGAAGCTGGTCGGGACCTTGTCCGCGAAGTACAGGCCGAACATGCCGCCGAGCGCATCCGCCGCGAACGGCACTTGTGCTTCACGAGCCGCCTGGCTGAGACCTTGCACGAGACGCGCGGTGCGTGCGGTGAGGGTGTCGTAGAAGCCGGGCGCCTGGATCAGTTGCAGCGTCTTCAGACCAGCCGCCACGGCAATCGGGTTGCCCGACAGCGTGCCTGCCTGATAAACGCCGCCAAGCGGCGCGAGGTGGGCCATGATGTCGCGGCGCCCGCCGAATGCCGCTGCCGGCATGCCGCCGCCGATGACTTTGCCGAGGCAGGTGAGGTCCGGCGCAATGCCGTAGACCTGCTGGGCGCCGCCCAGCGCGACGCGAAACCCGCACATCACTTCGTCGAAAATCAGCACAGAGCCGTACTCGGTGCACAGGCGCCGCAGGGCGTTGAGGAATTCCGGCGTGGCGCGCACGAGGTTCATGTTGCCCGCGACCGGTTCGACGATCACCGAAGCGATCTCGTTGCCGAAGGCCTTGAACGCTTCTTCGAGTGCGGCGATATTGTTGTATTCGAGCACCGTGGTGTGCTTGGCGATATCCGCCGGCACACCGGCCGAAGTCGGGTTGCCGAACGTCAGCAGGCCCGAGCCGGCCTTGACCAGCAGACTGTCTGCGTGACCGTGATAGCAGCCTTCGAACTTGACGATCCGGCTGCGGTTGGTGAAGCCGCGTGCGAGGCGCAGGGCGCTCATGGTGGCTTCCGTGCCACTCGATACCATCCGCACCTGTTCGATCGACGGCACCAGCTTGCAGATTTCCTCGGCGATCACGACCTCGGATTCGGTCGGCGCACCGAACGAGAAACCGTTGACCAGCACCTTCTGCACGGCTTCGAGCACTTCAGGATGGACGTGGCCGAGGATCATCGGGCCCCAGGAACCGATGTAGTCGATATAGCGCTGGCCGTCGGCGTCCCAGAAGTAAGCGCCTTGCGCACGCTCGATAAAGCGCGGCGTGCCGCCAACCGAGCGGAAGGCGCGCACAGGCGAGTTGACGCCACCGGGGATGGTGCGCTGGGCGCGTTCGAAAAGAGCTTCGTTCCTGGAATTGCTGGACATGGACGTTGGACCTGTCTGATATCGGATAGGGATGCACCGGGGCGCGCGGGATCGACCGGCAGCCGGGGCGGCTTGCCCGGCCTGCTCGCCCGCTGCGCGGCGGCTGAATGGTTATCTGAAATTGTACCGGAGTCGCGGGTAGTCGGCCGGGGGCCACGGCAGAGGGAAGTGCAGCGGCGCAGGGGGCGGGGTCGGTTGGCGGCTTCGAGGCGCGTCCGGCACCTCTGATACTGAGCGCCCGCACAACGCCCGGTTAACCGTCGCGTACAATTGCGGCTGCCCATGCAGCAGGTTACGGCTGCGATTTTCACCGTTTGCTCAAGGTCCGACGCATAGGTTGGCGGGCCGCTTCTCCTGGATTCCCATGTCTCACGTCACCCGCCGCCGGCCCGATGGCCGGCTGATCCTGTTGCTCGGCGCGTTGGCTGCGTGCGGACCGATCTCCATCGACATGTACCTGCCGAGCCTGCCATCGATCGCGCAGGCTTTCCTGGTCAGCACGAGCGCAGCGCAGACGACGCTCACGAGTTTCATGCTCGGCTTCTCGATGGGGATGCTGCTATACGGACCGCTTTCCGATTCGTTTGGCCGTCGACCGGTGCTGCTGGGCGGCATCATCATGTATGCGCTGGCGAGCATTGCGTGCGGACTGTCGTTCTCGATTGGTTCGCTGGTGACGTTCCGCTTCGTGCAGGCACTAGGGGCGGGCGCAGCATCGGTGCTCGCGCGGGCGATTGCACGCGACGCGCACGAGCCGACGGATGCGGCGCGCGTGTTGTCGATGCTGGCGATCGTCACCTCGATCGGGCCGCTGCTGGCGCCGCTGATCGGCGGTCAGTTGTTGCTGCTGGGCGGCTGGCGGGTGGTCTTCGTTGCGCTGACGCTGTTCGGAACTGTGTGCGCGGCGACGGCATTCCTGAAGGTGCCGGAGACGTGGCCGCGAGAAAAGCGCAAGCATTCGGCGGTGCTGCAGTCGTTCGGGGCGTATGGAAAGCTGTTGCGCGACCCGGTGGCCTGGGGGCATATGTTGTGCGGCGGGATGGCGTTTGCCTCGATGTTCGCATACATCACGGCGACACCGTTCGTGTACATCGAGTACTTCCATGTTTCCGCGCAGCACTATGGGTTTTTGTTTGGGCTGAATATCGTCGGGATCATGTTCGGCAACTTCATGAACACGCGTTTGATTGGGCGCTTGGGATCGTTGCCGATCATTTCGTTTTCGGCGACGGTCAGTTGTGTGGCTTCCCTGTTCGTTTCTTTGGTCTGCCTGACCGGGTGGGGCGGGTTATGGTCGATCGTGGCGGGGCTGTTTTTCGTGGTTGGCGTGGTGGGGTTGTTGTCGGCTAATTGCACGACGGATCTGATGCATCGGTATCCGCATAATGCGGGAGCGGCTGCCGCGGTGTTTGGGGCTGTGCAGCTGGCGCTGGGGGCGGTTGCCAGTCTTGCTGTGGGTCTGTGGCAAGGGGCGTCGCCAACCGGCATGGGGGTCACGATTGGCGTGGCCGGCGTGCTGTGTTATTGCGGGCGGTTGCTGGTTGTGCGGTGGCATGGGAGGGGAGCGCCGGGGGCGGGGGTTTAGGTTTTTTTGCCTGCGGCGGCCTGGTTGTTTTTTTGGGGCGTTGGCCTTTTCTCGTGTTGTTATCGGGCTGTCTTGCCTGCGGCGCTTGGGGCTGTTTTCTTGTCGCGTTGGCCTTTCCTTGTATTGTTAGTGGTCTATTCGCTTCGCCCCTGTGCGGGGCAGCACCTACTTTCTTTGCCGCCGCAAAGAAAGTAGGCAAAGAAAGCGGGCTCACACCGCTAGCGCTTAGCGAGCCATCTCTCTCTTGAGTCGGAAACGGCCCAACACGAGAACAGCCTTCGCACAGCACGCACTAGTGACAAGGCAGTCATGCGTTCCAGCGTTGCGCTGCGCGCCCCGCCGTCGGGTATAAAGCGGCTCTGCTTAATTTGTAGGGATGCTAACTAAGTTGGCTTCTTTCAGGTGTTGCAGTCTGTAGGTTTTGCGTTTCGGGGTGTTGTAGTGTGGGGAGCTTTTGCGTTCCGCCAACGCCGGCCTTCCCGGGCAAACCCATCCGCGACGCACTGGTGCGGAGTGGGATGGATGAGCCCTTTGTCACTAAGGTGGGTGGTGCGAGAGAAGGTCTCGTGTTGGGCCGTTTCCGGTTCAAGAGAGAGACGACCTGCTAAGCGCTAGCGGTGTGAGCCCGCTTTCTTTGCCTACTTTCTTTGCGGCGGCAAAGAAAGTAGGTGCCGCCCCGCACAGGGGCGAAGCTAATAGACCGATAACAAAGCAAGGAAAGGCCAACGCCGTAGGCAAACAACCAAACACGACCTGACCAGACCACTAACAAATCAAGGAAAGGCCAACGCCGCAGGCAACCCACCGACCCCGCCGGCAAGGCAAAAAACAACCCCTAATCCCTCGCCGAAGAAGCCGCCCCATGACTCAACCAGTCGAGCACAGCAGTCGCATCATCATCCGCCCCGCTACGAGCCTTGGCGACAGCCTCAGCCACATCTTCACTAGGCACAGCCCGCCGAATAGCGACCCCAACAGCCAGAATATCAATCATCACCAGATGCAGAATCCGCGAAATCATGGACAACTGCGACTCGCGAATTTCAATGTGATCGGTCTCCAGCGCAACCGTAGCCCGTTTCGCCAACGGCGTATTGCTAGACGTAATCGCAATCACCTGCGCTCCAGCCTGCATCGCCACTTCCAGCACGCGCAGCAATTCAGGCGCACGTCCTGACTTCGACACTGCAACAATCACATCGCCCTTGCCAAGCAGCGCCGCCGACGCCGCCTGCATGTACAGATCGCCATAAGCAATCGTCGGGATTCCGAAGCGGAAGAATTTGTAGTGCGCATCCTGCGCGACAATATTCGAATTGCCGAGCCCATAGAACTCAATACGTCGCGCGCCGTTCAACAGATCGATCGCCCGCTCGACATGCTCGAAGTTCAAATGCTCGCGCAACTGCAGAATCGCCGAGATCGTGTTGTCCAGCACCTTCGCGCCAAAATCCGTTGCCGTGTCGCCCAGGTGCACCTGGCTGTGACTCACCGGAATCGTTCCGGTCAAACCCGTCGCCAGTTTCAGCTTGAAATCCGACAGTCCCTGGCAACCCAGCGAGCGGCAGAAACGGATCACCGTCGGCTGGCTCACGTCGGCCTTGCGCGCAATGTCGACGATCGGATCGTTGATGATCGAACGCGGATGATTCAACGCCAGATCCGCCACGCGCCGCTCCGCCGGCGTCAACGCATCACGCATCTGGCGGATCCGCTCGAACACCGCGGAGGAACTGCCGCCCGCGCGATTCGACAACTGCTCCGCCAGAATCGCGGAGACGCCGAGGAACGCCGGATACTCGGCGGTAATCACATAGGTGGGTACGTTCTGCAGATACGCCTCGAAGCGGCCCTTCGCCTCGAAGCGCTTGCGGAACGACGACCGCGCGAAGAACTCGCCCAGCCGCGGCACCACGCCGCCGCCAATGTAGATGCCGCCAAGCGCGCCCAGCGTCACCGCAATGTTGCCCGCGAAAGTGCCGAGGATGCCGCAGAACACGTCCACCGATTCCGCCGCCAGCGGCTCGCCCTCGAGCGCGCGCTTGACTACGTCGGACGTATCGAAGTTCGAGGGCACACGCTTCTTGTCGCGTGCCGCCAGCGCCCGATAAATCACTTCGATGCCAGGGCCGGCCGCGACGCGTTCGAACGACACGTGCGGCCATTTCTTGCGTGCGTACTGCAGCACCAGATCTTCGCGTTCGTCAGCCGGCGCGAAGGTGGCGTGGCCGCCTTCACTGCCCAGCGCAATCCAGCGGTCGTCGGCGGGAATCAGGCCGGAGACGCCCATGCCCGTTCCCGGCCCCAGCAGGCCGATCACGCTATGCGGCCGACGCGTGCCGCCGCCCACCTGCACGCGCTGCGAATCCGTCAGGCCCGGCAATGCCATGGCCAGCGCGGTAAAGTCGTTGACGACCAGCAACGTGTCGAAGCCCAGCGCGCGGCGCGTGGCTTCGATTGAGAAAGTCCAGTCGTGGTTGGTCATGCTGACCTGGTCGCCGTCGACCGGATTCGCAATCGCAATCGCCGCGTGGTTCACACGGCCGATCTTCGTGTCTTTCAGGTACTTCTTGATGACCTCGGCCACACCCGGATAGTCGGCGCACGGATACACCTGCACCTGCCCAATCTCGCCCGGCCCTGTCTCCAGTGCAAAACGCGCATTCGTGCCGCCGATGTCGGCTAACAGCCGCGGTCCGTCGGCGTGCTGCCCCGCGCCAGGGACAGCGTTACTTTTCACACCAGTAGACATCGAGTCTCACTCCCTTGTCGTTTGCCAACTGTGAGATGGCATTTTTTTGTGGCGCAGCGGCGGCGGCATTCAGCACATCCAGCTTGCGCGGTCCTGCAATCAACAGAAATAGCCGGCCCATCTGCTTCAACGCGGACATGGACCAGCTCACGCGCGCATGCGGCGCGCTGCCGGGATGGACCGCGACAAAGCGCTCGGGCGTCGTGATGGAAAAGTCCCACTCCGGCGAATCCGCGAAGATCGACGCCGTATGGCCGTCTTCGCCCATGCCCAGCACGGCGACATCCGGCAAGGTGCGGCGCGGGTCGGCATTCAGCGCGGCGACGTGCGCCTCGAGCGACTGGCTGGTGTCGACCAGCGGCCAGAAGGTCGCGCCTTGCGCGGCGTTTTGCAGCATCGTTTCGTGCGCAAAACGCGAATTGCTGGCGCTGTCCGTGTCGGGGACCCAGCGGTCGTCGACCAGCGTCACGACAATGCGCGACCAGTCGAACGGTTGCGTGGACAACGTCTGCAGGAACGGCCGCGGACTGCTGCCGCCGGACACGGCAAGCGTTGCATGGCCCGTGCCGGTAGCGGCCGCGGTTGCCTGAGCGGCGAGGGACGCGTGTAAAGCGTCGCCCACCGCTTTCGCCAGTGCGTCCGATTGGGCGCGCTGGTCGTCGAAAGCGTGAAGCTCGATCACATCTCCTCCGTACTGCTTTTTGTTGGGTCTGCGCAATATGCCTTGACGCACTGCAACGACTGCGTGCTGGACGCTGTCCGCTGCTGCCATTGCGCCCGTCAAGGTGCCACCCCGTTCAGTCCATCGTTCAGGTCTTGCAGGCGGCGCAAGCGGCGCGCGCGTTCAGGCGCGCCGCATCGCCACCTATCAGTTTTCTTCTTCGAGCCAGCAGGTTCCATGCTGCGCCAGCATCGCGCTCGACGCCGCCGGTCCCCACGTGCCTGCTGCATAAGGTTTCGGCGGCTTGTTGGCGGTCGCCCAGTCATTCAGGATCGGTTCGACCCAGCGCCATGCCGCTTCCTGCTCATCGCGCCGCACAAACAGCGCGAGCCGGCCATTGATCACGTCGAGCAGCAGACGCTGATACGCCTCCATCTGGCCTTCGCGGAAGAACTGGTCGAACGCGAGGTCGAGGTGGACACTGGCCAGGTTCATGCCCTCGCCGGGCTGCTTGGCGAGGCAATACAGGCGAATCGTTTCGTTCGGCTGCAGCCGGATCACGAGGCGATTGGCACCCGGGCGCAAGGCGGTGGGGCCGAGCGCCGAGTGCGGCACCGGACGGAAATTCACGACGATTTCAGCGACGCGGTCCGCAAGGCGCTTGCCGGTGCGCAGGAAGAACGGCACGCCGGCCCAACGCCAGTTTTCGATTTCAACCTTCAGCGCAACGAAGGTCTCGGTGCTCGTATTTTCCTTGACACCCGGCTCGCTGGCGTAAGCCGGCACCGAAGTGCCGCGGATGCCGCCCGCATGATACTGGCCGCGCACGGCGATCTTGCTGATGTCGCGCGGATCAATGGGCTTCAACGCGCGGAGGACGCGCAGCTTTTCGTCGCGAACCGAATCCGAGTCCATCGAATGAGGCGGTTCCATTGCCACGATCGAAAGCAGTTGCAGCAAATGGTTCTGCACCATGTCGCGCAGCGCGCCGGTGTTGTCGTAGAAGTCGCCGCGCGCTTCCACGCCCAGTTCTTCGGCAATCGTGATCTGGATGCTTTCCACCCACTCGCGGCGCCACAGCGGTTCGAACAACGCGTTGCCGAAGCGCAGCGCGAGCAGGTTCTGCACCGGCTCCTTACCGAGGTAGTGGTCGATCCGGTAGATCTGCTCTTCAGCGAAGATTTCGCCCACGGCGTCGTTGATCGCGTTGGACGACTTCAGGTCGTAGCCGAGCGGCTTTTCCAGCACGATGCGCGAATTCGTATTCAGGCCGACCGCGGCCAGCGCACGGCAGATCGGCACGAACAGCGAGGGACCGGTGGCGAGATAGAACACGCGGATGCCCGGCAGCCCGCTGACCGCGTCGCGCAGCAGCGCGAAGTCCTCGGCCTTGCCGAGGTCGAGCTTGACGTACTGGATGCGCTCGAGGAAACCGGCCCACGCTTTTTCATCGAGGCCGCCCTTGGAGACGTGCGGCTTGACGTGTTCGTTCACCCATTCGATATACCCTGCGCGATCTTCGACATGACGCGTCACCCCAACGATCTTGCCGCCTTCCGCCAGCATGCCCGCACGGTGTGCTTCATACAGTGCAGGCAGAATCTTGCGCATCGACAAATCGCCGGTCCCGCCGAAGAGAACGAAGGTAAAACTTGAATCGGTAAACATGAGTCTCCGTCGATATCCAGGGGGTCGCCCCAGGCGACCGTAGTCCGATAAAATTTTTTTTGACACTGAATTGTAGTTTAACTACAATCCAAATCAAGAGGTAGCGATAAATCGATGAAAAAAGCGTGCGTGCTTAGGCAAGATGCGCGTTTTCCCGAATCGGACCGCGTCCCTTCATGTTAATAGACATTGCGTTTTTGCACGTGTTAGCCGCCTTCGGGGCGGCACCTGCGCGGTGATGTCAGGGTTAACCTGTGAGGAACCTCGAGTCTGCCGCGCGCGACGCGGGCAGGCAAAAATCAAAAGAGGAGACAGTCAAGTTGCATCCCGAACCACTCATCTTCTGAGCTTCCTGCGGCCGAACGTCGGCTCGCCGGCACATGCGTGCGCATGCGTCTGCCCGAGGCTCGATCGCCCAGTGTTTTGCCTGTTTTGAACCAACCACAGCACCCTGGAGAATCAGGGGCCATTCGTTTTTTGTTCAGGTGTCTGGAGGAGATAAGCAATGAAATTTCGCGCGATCATGGGCGCTTTGTGCGCCGCAGGTCTGATGTGTGGTGTAACCGCAGTGCAAGCTGCCGAGTCGATCGAAGTGCTGCACTGGTGGACCTCGGGCGGCGAATCGAAAGCCGTCGGCGTGCTGAAAGACGACATGCAGAAGCAGGGCTACACCTGGAAGGACTTCGCGGTTGCGGGCGGCGCAGGTGCTGCGGCCATGACGGCATTGAAGACGCAAGTGATCTCGGGCAATGCACCGAGCGCTGCGCAGATCAAGGGTCCGCTGATTCAGGAATGGGCGGAGCAGGGCGTGCTGGTGCCGATCGACTCGGTCGCGGGTGACTGGAAGAAGAACCTGCCGCCGCAGATCGACAAGGTCGTGCACGCAGATGGTCACTACGTCGCAGCACCGTTCTCGGTGCACCGTGTCAACTGGATCTGGATCAACAAGGCAGCACTCGACAAGGTGGGCGCAAAGCCGCCTACCACGTGGCCGGAATTCTTCGCCCTGGCTGACAAGCTGAAGGCTGCCGGCATTCAGCCGGTCGCTGCCGGCGGTCAACCGTGGCAAGACCTGACGCTGTGGGAAGACGTGGTGCTGTCGCAAGGCAATGACTTCTACAAGAAGGCGATTGTCGACCTCGACCAGAAGACCCTGACGTCGCAGCAGATGGTCGGCGTGTTCGACACGGTCCGCAAGATCGAGTCGTACATGGACAACGGCCGTACCGGTCGTGACTGGAACCTCGCAACGGCCATGGTCATCAACGGCAAGGCCGGCATGCAGTTCATGGGCGACTGGGCGAAGGGCGAGTTCGCGAACGCGAACAAGACGCCGGGTACGGACTACATTTGCGCACCGGTGCCGGGCACGTCGAAGGGTTACACCTTCAACGTCGACTCGTTCGTGTTCTTCCAGCAGAAGGGTGCGAAGGAAGCCACGCCGGGTCAACTGGCGCTGGCCAAGACGATCATGAGCCCGGACTTCCAGGAGCAGTTCAGCCTGTACAAGGGTTCGATTCCGGTTCGTCTGGGCGTGAACATGGACAAGTTCGACGCTTGCGGCAAGCAGTCGTACGCGGATGAACAGACGGCCATCAAGGCTGGCGGTTATGTTCCGTCGCTCGCGCACGGTATGGCTCAGCCGGATGCAACGGCTGGTGCGATCACCGACGTGGTGACGAAGTTCATGAACTCGGACCAGGATTCGAAGAGCGCGGTTGAAGCGCTCGCGAAGGCTGCGAAGACGAAGTAAGCAAGGTAGCAGGGCGCCCGGTTGCGACTCCACGCGCAGCCGGGCGTTTGCCTCACGCATGAAGATGTACCCAGAGTCACAGCCGTTGCCAGCCAGTATCGCGCGATCACCGCGCTGAAACCGGCGGCACAGTTTCAGGAGTCGAGTAGTGACTGCTTCTCTTAGCGGAAACGGGAAATCCACGCGCACCGTGGCCCGCCGCACGTCGCCGATGGCGGCGCTCGCCGACCGCTGGATTCCGAAGCTGGTGCTTTCTCCCAGCATCGTGATCAGTCTGGTCTTCGTTTACGGCTTCATTGTCATCACCGGTTATCTGTCGCTGTCGAATTCGCGACTGATGCCACGCTACGATTTCGTCGGTCTCGACCGTTATCGGGAGTTGTTCGATAACGACGTATGGTGGACCTCCGCCGCCAACCTCGGCTGGTTCGGCATTCCGTTCATTGCGATTTGCGTCGCGCTGGGCCTGTTCCTGGCCATTCTGCTCGACCAGCGGATTCGCAGCGAAGGCGCCTTGCGCGCGGTGTTCCTGTATCCGATGGCGCTGTCGTTCATCGTGACCGGCACGGCATGGCAGTGGATTCTCAACCCGAATCTCGGCATGCAGAAGGTGTTGCACGACTGGGGTTGGACGAGCTTCCAGTTCGACTGGCTCGACAATCCGGACCGCGCGATTTTCTGTATCGTGATCGCAGCAGTGTGGCAATCGACAGGCTTCGTGATGGCACTGTTCCTCGCTGGTCTGCGCGGTGTTGATGCGGAAATTTTCAAGGCGGCACAAGTGGATGGCGCAACCTTGCCGACCATCTACCGCAAGATCGTGATTCCGAGCATGCGTCCGGTGTTTTTCTCGGTGCTGCTGATTCTCTGCCACATCACGATCAAGACCTTTGACCTCGTCGTCGCGTTGACGGCGGGCGGCCCGGGTACCTCGTCGTCGCTGCCGGCGATGTTCATGTACACGTTTTCGTTTAACCGCGGGCAACTGGGTGTCGGCGCAGCATCGTCGATGATGATGCTTGCAACCGTCGTGGCCGTACTCGTGCCGCTGATGTATATGGAATCGAGGAGCACGCGTAATGCAGCCTAAGATGACGATCAGCCGTGCCGTCATTTATGCGGCGCTGATTCTGTTTGCGTTGTACTTCCTGTTTCCGTTGTACGTGATGTTGTCCACGTCGTTCAAGGACATCGATCAACTGCGCACCGGCAACCTGCTGACGCCGCCTTCGCATCCGACTTTCGCGCCGTGGATCAAGGCATGGAGCCAGGCCTGTACGGGGGTGCGTTGCGACGGCATGGAGCCGTTCTTCATGAACTCAGTGCGCATGGTGATTCCGGCCGTGCTGCTCTCGTCGATCATCGGTGCGTTCAACGGCTATGTGCTCACGCACTGGCGCTTCCGCGGTGCGGACCTGCTGTTCACGATGCTGCTGGTGGGCTGCTTCATTCCGTTCCAGGCCATTCTGTTGCCGATGGCGCGTTTTGAAGGTTTGCTGGGCCTGTCGAACACGGTGAGCGGACTGGTGCTGGTGCACGTGGTGTACGGCATTGCGTTCACGACGATGTTCTTCCGCAACTTCTACGTGAGCATTCCGGCGGAACTGGTGAAGGCGGCGCGGATCGACGGTGCGGGCTTCTTCCTGATCTTCTCGAAGATCCTGCTGCCGGTTTCATTGCCGATTTTCATGGTCTGCCTGATCTGGCAATTCACGCAGATCTGGAATGACTTCCTGTTCGGTATCGTGTTTTCGGGCGTCGATTCGATGCCGATCACGGTGGCGCTGAACAACCTCGTGAATACGTCGACCGGTGTGAAGGAATACAACGTCGACATGGCAGGCGCGATTATCGCGGCGCTGCCTACGTTGCTCGTCTACATCATCGCCGGCCGATACTTCGTGCGCGGCCTGACGGCAGGCGCAGTGAAGGGCTAACCCAAAACGATTGCCGCAGCGCGCCGCGTGGCCGCTGTGGCGAGAACCGGCATCCGGCCTGCGCCGCCAGAGGGCGACGTACCTGAAGCTGTACCAGATACAAGAGGATTCACAGCATGGCAAGCCTTTCCATCCGTGACGTGTACAAGACCTACCCGAACGGGGTGCCGGTCCTGAAGGGTGTCAACATCGACATCGAAGACGGCCAGTTCCTGATTCTCGTGGGCGGCTCGGGCTGCGGTAAGTCGACGCTGCTCAACATGATCGCCGGTCTCGAGACCGTGACGAAGGGCGATATTCAGATCGACGGCAAGACGGTGAACAACCTGTCGCCGAAGGATCGCGATATCGCGATGGTGTTCCAGTCTTACGCGCTGTATCCGTCAATGACGGTGCGGGACAATATCTCGTTCGGCCTGGGTATCCGCAAGGTGCCGAAGCCGGAACAGGCACAGATCGTCGATCGCGTGTCGAGCATGCTGCAGATCCAGCATTTGCTGGATCGCAAGCCGGGCCAACTGTCCGGCGGTCAGCGCCAACGGGTGGCGATGGGGCGTGCGTTGGCGCGCGACCCGGTGATGTTCCTGTTCGATGAGCCGCTTTCCAACCTCGACGCGAAATTGCGTATCGAGATGCGTTCGGAAATCAAGTTGCTGCATCAGCGTCTGGGTACGACGATCGTGTATGTGACGCACGATCAGATCGAGGCGATGACCTTGGGCGACCGGATTGCGGTCATGAAGGATGGCGTCGTGCAGCAGTTCGGCGCACCGCAGGAAATCTATGATTCGCCTTCCAACCTGTTCGTGGCTGGGTTTATTGGCGCGCCGCCGATGAACTTTATCCAGGGCAAGCTGGTTGAGCAGGGTTCGGGCGTTGGCGTTGAGATCGATACCGGGGTGAATCGTTCCGTTCTGAATCTGCCGTTCAACACGCCTAAGGTCAAGGGGCATGTGGGCAAGGAAGTGATCCTCGGTCTGCGGCCGGAGCGGATCACGGATGCACGCAGCGCGCACAACGTTGAAGGTGGGCAGTTGCAGCCGATTGAAGTCAAGATCGACGTGATCGAGCCAACTGGTCCGGATACGCTGGTGTTTGCTCAGGTCAATGGCAAGCGTGTGGTAAGCCGTGTACACCCGGCTTCGGATCCGAAGCCGTTGACGAATATGACACTGCTGTTCGACGTGTCGAAGGCCGTGCTGTTCGATCCCGCTAATGAAGAGCGGATTGCTTAAGGGTTAGTTGCGGTAGGTTGAGTAAAGACGAAAAGAGCCCCATGCGTTGAGAGACGCGTGGGGCTTTTGTTTTTGGGCAGGGCAACCGACGATCGCTTCGCATCGGTCAAGCGAAGTTGAGCGACAGACGGTTGCAGGGTTTGGGCGTAAAGATTTACAAGTTCCTGTCGATATACTGACTGAAGTCTTTTGTCGGACGAATGATTGTGATCAGGCATCGACACTAACCACCCACCGCACTATGACCACCTTATCGTCATTGAACGTCAGCCTTCCGCCAACGGTAACCACGGTAACGCCAGTATCGAATACCGGGAGCAGCCTGAGTTCGACAGCCAGCGCCGCAGCGAAGGATGCAATCACCGGGAGCGGGTCGACCATCGTCACGATTCCCTCGGCGAGCGGCGAATCGCCCATCCTCTACACGCAGCAAGGAATCCTGGCGGGCGCGGAATCGACCGTCACCTGGGCTCACAGCAGTAACGATGCCGTGTCCCTCGCGATGGCGGGCGATTACCTGTCCGGTACGATGTCCGGCCAGTTCTACAACCTGGGAAGCGCGCTGCTCGATCGCTTCAAGACCACGGATAGCAATTTCTCGCAGTCGGTCACGGTCGCTTCAGCGGGCGCGACCAGTGCGCTCGGCGGATCCGGACAAGGTCCGCAAGGCGAAATCAAACTGACCGTTGTGACCGCTAGCGGCGTCAAGGTCGAGATCGATATGGATAGCGAGGATGGCACGCTCGCGGTCAACATGAAGAGTAGCGGGACGCTCAGCCCCGCCGAGCGAAGCGCTCTCGCCAAGCTCAGCGGCGGCTTCCAGCATGCGATCGACGGTCTGAATGCTTACCCGCCGAAGCTGGATCTGACCGATCTGTCGCAGTACGACACGTCGGTATTGTCGTCGGTGAATATGCAGGTCAATGTGACGGGCGACGGCGAACACAACCTATCAGCCAATATTTCCCTGAACGGCTCCGCGAGAAGCGTGAGCGTCACGGACCCGGACGGCACGATCAATCTTAAAGTCGATACGAGCAATTCCGCCATCTGGGGTTCGGGCAAGCAACGCGAGCAGGCTATTGCCAGCTATCTGGCGCAGTTCGACAACGCCAGCACGAAGGGTCACGGAAACGCCGAGTTGATGTCGATGTTCAAAGACGCATTCACACCGCTGAACAGCGACTATGGCACGTCGTCGCAACAGCTTCCCGGTACCGCCTATGTGCCGTGGCTCGCGCAATCGGACCACGCCATGCTGACGGGGCTGGCGGATTTCACCGGCTCGGTGACCGACATCCGTGTGTCGTCCAATCCGTTGCAGGAGAATCAAACGGATAGCTTTTCCTATCAGGTCTCGCAAAGCACCCGCACTCAAGGCGATTTGCAGAACGGGACGATTGCGCAAACCCAGCAGTCGCATCTGCAGGCGAGTTATCACGAGGGGTTATCCGGCGGACCGGTCCATCTCGGCAATACGTTAGCGTCGCAGAACTACAAGTACTTCCAGGTCGACGACGACGCGAGCAGCACGGTCAACATCGCGTCACAGCGCAACGAGTTACGTCAGACGTCGTTGAACCAGTCGTCCAGTCAATCCACGCGCCAGTCCGAGTATCAGCAAGGTGTATTGGTATCGGATACCACCACGCCGACGAGTACGTCCAGTTCGAAGGATCTGCTCAAGTTGCTGCAGCCTCTCGTTAGCGATAACGAGGCCGCAGAGAACACCGGCGCGTGGCAACAGGCGCTTTCGGGTGTGCACGCAATGGTTTTGCTGAACGCGAGCTGATCAGTGCGCGGCAAAGGGCCTGGCGGCTCCCTCAACTTCCCAGCTTGTTCGGATCCCGCCAGGCCCTTTCAAACGGCAGCCTCCACGCCCTTGGCGCGACAAGCTGATGGATCGCATTCGGCCCCCACGAGCCGGGCGAATAGAACCTCACGGGCGGTGGCGACTCAATCAACGCGGTCGATACCTGCCACAACCGCTCAATCCCTTCCGCAGTCGTGAACAAGGTCCGATCGCCCCGCATCGCATCGAGAATCAACCGCTCATAAGCTTCGAGCACATCGCCGATCATGCCGGTATCATGCATGGCGAACTGCAAGCTGAGCTTGTCGAGCCGCATGCCGGGCCCAGGCCGTTTGCCATAAAACGACAGCGACATCTTCGAGGCGTCCGCGAGATCGAACGTCAGGTGATCCGGTCCCTGCGCACCGACACCCGAGCCAGCGGGAAACATACTCTTGGGCGGTTCACGAAACGCAATGGAAATGATTCGTTGTCCTTCAGCTAGCCGCTTTCCGGTGCGCAGATAAAACGGCACGCCCGCCCAACGCCAGTTGTCGATAGAACATTTCAAGGCAATGAACGTTTCCGTTTCCGACTCGGGATTCACCCCATCTTCGGCGCGATACCCAGTGTATTGACCGCGAACCACATCGCCCGGTTGAATGGGCAGCATGCTGCGGAAGACCTTGTTCTTCTCTTCGCTGATCGGCGCCGGCTCGAGTGAGGTGGGTGGCTCCATGGCCATGAACGCAAGAATCTGGAACAGATGCGTCACCACCATGTCGCGAAACGCGCCGGTCTGCTCGTAGAATCCGGCGCGCTTGCCGAGCCCGAGCGTCTCCGGCACATCGATCTGAACGTGGTCAATGAAGTTGCGATTCCAGATGGGTTCGAAGAGGCCATTCGCAAAGCGGAACGCGAGAATGTTTTGCGCCGGTTCTTTGCCGAGGAAGTGGTCGATGCGAAAGATCTGCTCTTCTTCGAATACTTCGTGCAGCCTGGCATTCAATGACATCGAACTCGCCAGATCGGTGCCAAAAGGCTTTTCCATGATGATCCGCGAGCGCTCGACGAGGCCCGCCTCCTTGAGCATGCGCACGGCGGACAAGGCCGCGTTGGGCGGCACGCTCAGATAGTGCAGCCGCCGGCATTCGCCCTCGAACGTCTGCTCGGCCCGCTCAACCGCAGCCTTGAGCGCCTGCGCGCCCGCCGCCAGCGACAGATAGTCGAGATGCGCGGCAAAGGTTTCCCATTCAGCCTCGACGATTGGGCGCGAGGAAAACTCGTCGAGCGCTTCGCGGGCCGTGCGGCGAAATTGATCCGGTTCGAGGTCGTCGAGCGCGACCGCAATAATCCGGCAACCGGGGATGAAGCCCGCACTCGCGAGATGGAACAAACCGGGTAACAGCTTGCGTCGCGCAAGGTCGCCGGTGGCGCCGAACAGGACGACCACCTGCGGAAACCGCGGACCGACTCCAGGAGAGATCTTCGCCATCGTGCAAATCCTTCGAGGTTAGGACGTCAAACGAAAAGGTGATCCGAAGAGCGAAACCCGGCCAGGGTTCAAGCCAGCAATTCTACGCGGCGAAAACTGGAGCGGGCCGCCGGAGTGCGGTCGGATTCGGCAAACGCGCGAAATGCGGTCGGGTTTAGAGCCTCCCCGCATCCGCGAATCACGCCCGGCGAGGCTGGCGTTTACCCCATTGCAACAATTTTTTTCCCATGAAACACTGCTCTCCATCTGCTGTGTCGGACTGTAATCCGGTATATCAGACAAACGAATATTGACGTGCGATCACTCCAGCCCAACCCTCGGAACATGCCGAGAAGGTCAGGCTGATCGCCGTATCCGTCCACGTGTGGACTTCTCACTCCAGATCGGGATCGAAAAAATGAGAATCGTCAGGGAAAGCGCAAGATTCGCGTGCTGGTTCGCGGTGGCAGGTCTATTGGTGTTGGCTGGTTGCACGAAGATCGCCACGCCAGAGGCGGGCGGCGCGGCCGACTCGGCACTCAAGCAGGTCCTGCAGCGCGGGACCTTGCGCGTCGGCGATTGTTTGACCTTCGCGCCATTCGGCTTCTACAACAAGGACGGTCAGCCCGACGGCTACGACGTCGACCTGGCGAAAGAACTGGCCAAGCAGATGGGCGTCAAGCTCGAAGTCGTGAATACGACCAGCGCCAACCGCATCCCGAATCTGCAAACCAGCAAGGTGGACGTGGTGTTCTGCAACTTCACCCGTAACCTCGAGCGTGCCAGGGAAATCTCCTTTACGAATCCTTACGTGGTGGCGAGCGAAGCGTTGCTCGTGAAGAAGAGCAGCGGCATCAAGTCCATCAACGACATGTCGAATCGCACGATTGCGACCGTCAAGGGTTCGACGAACGGCGACGAAGTGCGCGCACTGAACATGCAGGTCAAGATTCAGGAATTCGACAGCTCCGAGGCCGCGATCCTGGCCGTCAAGCAAGGGCAGGCCGACGCGATGATCGAAGACAACAACTTCCTCGCCTATCAGGCCACGCTCGATCCGGATCTGACCGTGACCAATGAAGCGCTGGTGCCGCTCGAATACAACGCGTTCGGCGTCAAGCAGGGAGATCAGGTGTGGCTCGATTACCTGAACCTGTTCCTGTTCAACACCAACGCCTCCAAGCTGAACGCGCAGCTCTACAAGAAGTGGTTCGGTACGGACCCGCGCTTCCCGCTGAATCCGCAGTATTGAATCCGGGCGTGCGCAACGTCGGTTGAAAGACGGAGGAACCATGAGTTATGAATGGCTGACCCTTGCGGGTTACTGGAACGATTTCGTTCGTGCAGCGTGGCTCACGCTTCAGATCACGCTGCTGGCCTTCATCCTCGCGATGCTGCTCGGCTTGCTGACCGCACTGGCGAGCGCATCGCCCGCGCGGCTGTTGCGCGGGATCGCGAGTGTCTATATCGAAGCGATCCGCAATACGCCGGTGTTGCTGCAGATCTTTATCGTGTTCTTTGGCTTGCCGTCGCTCGGCATCACGCTTAACGCCTATACCGCCGGTGTCATCGCCTTAGGGGTGAATGTCGGCGCGTACCTGGCCGAGGTGTTTCGCGCGGGCATCCAGTCGGTGCCGCGCGGCCAACTCGAGGCAGCGTCGATCCTCGGCTTGGGGCGCTCGCAGATCTTCGTCGAGGTCGTGCTGCCGCAGGCCGCGCGGGCGGTTTATCCGGCGATCGTCAACAACCTGATCCAGTTGCTGCTCGGCACCTCGCTGCTGTCGGCGATCGCGCTGCCGGAGTTGAGCGGGACGGCGACGGTCATCAACGCGCGCACGCTGCTCTACATCCAGACTTTCACGATCACGCTGATCGCCTATCTGGTGCTGAGCAACGTGCTTTCGTGGGTGGCGGACCAGATCGGAACCCGCGTGTTTCATCCGCCGCTGGTGCTGAAGAAACGTCCGCGCCGCGCCTTCTTTTTCGTGCGACAGACCGACCACACCTGAGCGCTCAAATCCGGAGATCGAACATGTCAAGCGAATTGCTCACGACCAGCCTCGCGATCCTGATTCAGGGTCTCGTGGCGACACTTCTTCTGTCCGCGGCATCGATTGTCGGCGGGACGCTGATCGGGTTGCTCGCCGCCGTATTGCGCTCGTTTGGACCGTGGGGCACGCCGCGCGTCGCGAGGCTCTATACCGAGCGGTTTCGCGGTACACCGGTGCTGATTACGCTGATGTTCATTTATTTCGGCGTGTCGTACTTCGGCTATGCGATCGATGTTTTCGCCGCCGGCGTGGTGGGCTTGAGCGTCTATCAAGGGGCCTATATTGCCGAGATTTTCCGCTCCGGCATCGAAGCCGTGCCGAAAGGACAGTGGGAAGTCTCGCAGATCCTCGGGCTCAGCAAGACGCAGGCTTTCTTCTCGGTGGCGCTGCCGCAGACCGGAAAGATCGTGGTGCCGCCGCTCGTCGGCCAATACCTGTCGCTCATCAAGGACACGTCGATCGTCAGCATGATCGGCATGTCGGAATTGATGCATGCGGGTCAGGCGATCGTCGACCGGGTCGGCAAACCGGTCGAAATCTATGGACTCGTTGCCGTGCTTTATTTCGTTGTGTGCTTTCCACTGTCGCAGTGGGTGCGCCACCATGATCGTAGAAGGAGCCTGTTGTCATGACCGCCACTACCTCAAGCGCCGCTACCCGGCCCATCATCAACCTCAGCGGTGTCAGCAAGTCGTTCGGCGCGACCCAGGTGCTGAAGGAGATCAACCTCGATGTGCGGCCGGGCGAAGTGCTCGTGCTGATCGGCGCATCCGGCTCCGGGAAAAGCACAGTACTGCGTATCATGAGCGGCCTGGAAACGGCCGACGCAGGCGAGGTCTGGGTGAACGAAGTGCCGCTGCACGATGCGCGCCGCGCTAAAGAGATTCGTGGTCACGTCGGTATGGTGTTCCAGCAGTTCAATCTGTTTCCGCACAAGAGCGCGCTGGGCAACGTGACGCTCGCGCTGATCAAGGCACGCAAGATGAGCCCGGCGGACGCGCGCAAGCGTGCGATGGACGCGCTCGAACGCGTGGGTCTCGCCGACCGCGCCGCTCACTATCCGAGCCAGCTTTCTGGCGGTCAGCAGCAGCGCGTGGCAATTGCCCGAGCGCTTGCGGTCGAGCCGGGCATCATGTTCTTCGATGAAGCCACGTCCGCGCTCGACCCGGAACTGGTCGGCGAAGTGACCGAGGTGATGCGCGGCCTGGCACGCGACGGCATGACGATGGTTGTCGTCACGCACGAGATGGGCTTTGCGCGCAAAACGGCGGATCGGGTCGTGTTCATGGACAAGGGTGTGATCGCGGAGCAGGGCGCGCCTGAGGACATTTTCGTGAACCCGCAGAACGAACGCACCCGCCAGTTCCTGGCCCGTGTCCTCGACCATTGAGCTTGCGCTAAACTTCGAACCCCATCGCCGACGGAGTGGAAGGCATGTCAGCACCCGAGTCATCAAGAGCGCGAGGCGTCGACCGCGTCGTCGGTATGTTCAGGCAGCTCCATATTGCACGACGTCCCATGACGATGCGTGAGCTGATCGAGGCGACCGGCGCGCCGCGCTCGAGCATCTACGAACTGGTCACCATTCTCACGGAAGCCGGCTGGCTCGAAACCACCGCCGACGGCGGCGTGTTTTTCGGCCGTGAAATGCATTACTACGGCGCCGACTACGCAGTGCACAACGATCTGATCAGCCGCGCCCACCAGGCGATTCTCGCGCTCGTCCGGAACCACGACGAGACCGCGCAGTTGTGCATGCTCGAGGGCAACAAATACACCGTGGTGTTGTCGGAGAACAGTTCGCGGCCGTTCAACATCAGTTCCGACATTGGCGTGAAGGTGCCGATTCCATGGACCGCAACCGGCCGCCTGCTGCTCGCGCACCTGCGCGCGGATGAGATTCGCGCGTTGATCCCTGACGAAGACTTCGTACTCGACAACGGCAGGCGGGTGGATTTCGAGGACTTTCTGCGCGACGTCGAACGCGCCGCGGAACAGGGCTACTGTTGCACGGAAGGTCTTTCGCACACCTTTCGATACTGCATGGCAGCGCCGATACGTGAGCGGACCGGTGTGCCCGTTGCTGCGCTTTGCTTCATGACGAGCCGCGATACGGCGCCGGAAAAGCGCGCCACGATGCTGGAAGATCTCATCCGGTCGTCGAAGGCGCTATCGCAGCCGCACGTACGTTTGTAAGAGCGGCGCGCATCGGCATTCAGGGCGCAACACTCAATGCGGCAGACGAACGTTGAATTTGAACGTGACGAGCCGCGCAAGCAGGATGAACGCCGTGGCGATCAGCACGCTATAGACCGTATCGAAGTTGAAGTAATCGAGCAGCAGATACAACCAGCAACCGATAAACGCACAGGTCGCATACGGTCGCGAGTCACGCAGGATGAGCGGCACTTCGTTGCACAGCACGTCGCGAATCACGCCACCAAATACGCCGGCCAGGACGCCGATCATCACTGAGGTAAACCACGGCATCTGCGCGTCGAGCGCCAGCGACGTGCCGGAAATGCTAAAAAGTCCGAGCCCGATCGCATCGGCTACTAACAACACCCGCTCCGACAGCAGTCGCGACGTCATCTTCAGCAACATCGGTGCGAACAGCGACATCACGAAGATCGCGATCACATACGGTTGATGCTCGACCCAATAAAACGGCCTGCGCTCCAGCAGCACATCGCGCACGGTGCCGCCGCCGAAAGCGGTTGCCATGGCTACCAGGAATGTCCCCACCGCATCGAGCTGGCGCGTGCGCGCTTCGATAAAGCCGGAGATCGCGTAGGCGAAAATCGCCAGCGCCTCCATGATGCTGAGCGCGAGCGTAAGCCTCGGATGCATTAGCGGAGTCCTGTCACGGTTTGGGATGCGCGACTTGCGCGCCCGGCTGCAGCAGCACGAGCACGGCGCCGGCACCGCCGTCATGCGCTCTGGCCTGGCAGAATGCGATGACTTCTTCTTTCTGCACCAGCCAGGCGCGAACCTTGCCCTTCAGTACCGGCTCCTTGCCGATCGAGCCCAGCCCTTTGCCATGAATGACGCGCAGGCAACGGAGTCCGCGCTTGCCCGATTCACGAATAAATTCCGCCAGCGCCTCGCGCGCTTCTTCCCTGCGCATGCCGTGCAGATCCAGTTGAGCCTGCACGATCCATGCGCCGCGCCTCAACTTGCGCACGACCTCCTGGCTGATGCCGGGTCGGCAGTACGAGAGCGTCTCATCGGTTTCGAGCAAGACCTCCGGATCGAACTCGTCCGAGATCGCTTCATGCAGCACGGCTTCTTCGTCGAGCTTGGTCTGGGTTGGCACGGGCGAGGGCGGAGTCCGCGCGGGCGGCACCCTGGGCGGCACCACGAGCGGTGCAATCGCGCCGATCTCGCGGCGGAACAGATCGGCGTCCGCCGACGCTTCACGCTGGGCCTGAACCGCCGCAGCGCGGTCGCGCTCGCGGCGCTCCGCATCGCCTTTCAGCGCAGCGCGCAAGGCGGCCAGGCCGGCCAGGCCCGCTGCCGGTTCAATCTTGGGTATAGCAGGCGCAACCGGTACGGGCGTCGGCTGAACAGCCGTCGCGCGGGGACGTTTAGGCTCGCTAGGGTGAGGCAGGTTCTTTGCCATAACGGTGACACGTTGGAAGGTGGATCGTCGCGTGGGGCTACGGCCTCCAGGGCCATGCATCCGAATACCAGGACACGCATGCAGCGGCGACGGGACATAGCGAAATGCAAAAGGGCCGTCAGCTTGCTAGCCGCGGCCCTTTCTGTGCTGCCTGCGGTAACCGGTAAGCACTCGGGCCCAAGCCCACGCGTCATTTTACCTGTCCCGCTTCACGAGGCCGGCCTGCTTGCCCGGCCCCAATGCGTCGATTAACGCTCGGCCTCGGCGCTCATGACGTGCTCGCCGGCCAATTCATCAATGGTTTCGAGGTAACGCTGGGCGTCGAGAGCCGCCATACAACCCGTACCGGCGCTGGTGATCGCCTGACGATAGACGTGATCCTGCACGTCGCCTGCCGCGAACACACCCGGCACGCTCGTGCCCGTCGCATTGCCCGACAGGCCGCCGTTGGTGATGATGTAGCCGTTCTTCATCTCCAGTTGGCCTTCGAAGATATCCGTGTTCGGCTTGTGGCCGATCGCGACGAACAGGCCCTGCAGCGCGAGGTCCGTTGCTTCGCCGGTCTTCGTATCCTTGATACGCAAACCCGTCACGCCGGATTGATCGCCCGTGACTTCGTCCAGCACGTGATTCCACTTGATATCGACGACGCCTTCCTTCTGCTTGGCCAGCAGACGGTCGATCAGGATCGGCTCGGCGCGGAACTTGTCGCGGCGATGGATCACGGTCACTTTCTTCGCGATGCCGGCCAGGTAGAGGGCTTCCTCGACCGCGGTGTTGCCACCGCCGATCACCGCTACGTCCTGCTGCTTATAGAAGAAGCCGTCGCAGGTCGCGCAGGCGGACACGCCCTTGCCCATGAACGCCTCTTCCGACGGCAGGCCGAGGTACTGCGCCGAGGCGCCGGTCGCGATGATCAGCGAGTCGCAGGTGTATTCGCCTGAGTCGCCAATCAGACGGATCGGCTTCTCTTGAAGCTTCGCCGTATGGATGTGGTCGAAAATGATTTCGGTGTTGAAGCGTTCGGCGTGTTCCAGAAAGCGCGCCATCAGTTCCGGGCCTTGCACGCCGTTGGCGTCGGCCGGCCAGTTTTCGACGTCCGTCGTGGTCGTCAGCTGGCCGCCTTGGGCGAGGCCCGTGATGAGGACCGGGTTCAGGTTGGCGCGGGCCGCGTACACGGCGGCGGTATAGCCTGCGGGGCCGGAACCGAGAATCAGGACTTTGGCGTGTTTCGTGGTGGATGCGGGCATGATCGAAATCCGTAAAAAGCGCTCGGCTCGCCCATGCGAGGCCGCGCGGCTACAACTGTTCTTGAACTGAACTGTAGGTGGGTATTAGTCGGGCATTATAAAGGTCCGTCAGCAGGCCTGCTTCATGAAGCTTCCTGATCGTCGCGATAGCCTTTTGCCGCCGCCGTTTGGCCCGAAAACGACGCTGTCTGGCCCAAGTTACCGTCATTTACAGCCTTGCGTGCGGCACTGCGTTTACAATAGGCCGCATCGATCGACCCGGCGGCCACGACCGGGCACCCAGCACCGCTGGGGGCGCTGCTTTCGGCCGCGAATCTGGCCGCACCCGCAACAGGATCAATGGCAAAAGCTCCTTATTCCGCGAGCGCGCAGGCATTGCCGCATCGCATGTCGCGCCTCTTCACCGAAATCCGCTGGATCCTGCAGGTGGCGCTCGGCGTTTTCCTGCTGATGGCGCTCGTCAGCTACAGCCGGCACGACCCGAGCTGGACGCACGCCGCCCAGGTGGACCGCATTGCCAACTGGGCCGGCCGCGTCGGCGCCTGGACCTCGGACATCCTGCTGCTCCTGTTCGGCCTGTCCGCCTACTGGTGGGTGGTGCTGCTCGGCCGGAGCATCTCGGCCAATTACCGCCGTATCACCCGGCACGAAACGGAACCGGAAGACAAGCCGCGCGATGCCACCTGGCTTGCCGAGATTTTTGCCTTCGTGCTGGTGCTGCTGGCTAGCGACGGCATCGAGGCGCTGCGGATGTGGTCGCTCAAGGTTCAACTGCCGCGGTCGAACATGTCGGGCGGCGTGATCGGCGAGGCCGTGGCGCGCGGTGTGTCGCACGCGCTCGGCTTCACGGGTGGCACCCTGGCGCTGCTGGTGGCGCTGGCTATCGGGTTGTCGCTGTATTTCCGCTTTTCATGGCTTTCGGTCTCTGAACGGGTTGGCGAATCGATCATTTCCGCCGTCACGTTTGCCCGTCTGCGCCGTGAAGCCGGCCGCGACCGCAAACTGGGCGAGGCCGCCGCCGTCAAGCGCGAGGGCAAGGTGGAGCAGGGCCGCGTGCGCATCGAGGAGCATGAGCCGGTCATGATCGTGCCGCCGGTGGTCACGCCGGCCAAGTCGGAGCGCGTCGAGAAAGAGCGTCAGGTGCCGCTGTTCACGGACCTGCCGGGCGATTCCACGCTGCCACCCATCTCGCTGCTCGACCCTGCGCCCGCCGCGCAGGAAACCATTTCGCCCGATACGCTTGAATTCACCTCGCGTCTGATCGAGAAGAAGCTGAAGGATTTCGGTGTCGAAGTGGGCGTGGTCGCTGCCTATCCGGGCCCGGTCGTCACGCGCTACGAGATCGAACCGGCCACCGGCGTGAAGGGCAGCCAGATCGTCAATCTGGCGAAAGATCTGGCGCGTTCGCTGTCGCTGGTATCGATTCGCGTCGTCGAAACGATCCCCGGCAAGAATTTCATGGCGCTGGAACTGCCGAACCAGCGTCGCCAGACCGTGAGCCTCTCCGAGATTCTCGGCTCGGCGGTTTATGCCGATGCGGCCTCGCCGCTCACCATGGGTCTGGGCAAGGACATCGGCGGCAAGCCGGTGTGCGCCGACCTGGCCAAGATGCCACACTTGCTGGTGGCCGGTACGACTGGCTCGGGCAAGTCCGTGGGGATCAACGCGATGATCCTGTCACTGCTCTACAAGGCCAGCGCCGAGCAGGTCCGGATGATCCTGATCGACCCGAAGATGCTCGAAATGAGCGTCTACGAAGGCATTCCGCATCTGCTTTGTCCGGTCGTCACGGATATGCGTCAGGCCGGTCACGCGCTGAACTGGGCGGTCGCCGAAATGGAGCGCCGCTACAAACTGATGAGCAAGCTCGGCGTGCGTAACCTCGCCGGCTACAACAACAAGATCGACGAGGCCGCGAAGCGCGAGGAAAAACTGCCGAATCCGTTCAGCCTGACGCCGGATGAACCGGAGCCGCTCACGCGTCTGCCGAACATCGTGGTCGTGATCGACGAACTGGCCGACCTGATGATGGTGGTCGGCAAGAAGGTTGAAGAGTTGATCGCGCGAATTGCGCAAAAGGCGCGGGCGGCCGGTATCCACCTGATTCTGGCCACGCAGCGCCCCTCGGTCGACGTCATCACCGGTCTGATCAAGGCGAACGTGCCTACGCGGATGGCCTTCCAGGTGTCGTCGAAGATCGATTCGCGCACGATTCTCGACCAGCAGGGCGCGGAATCGCTGCTCGGCATGGGCGACATGCTCTATTTGCCGCCCGGCAGCGGTTTGCCAGTGCGGGTACACGGCGCGTTCGTGTCCGATGAAGAAGTGCACCGCGTCGTTGAAAAGCTCAGGGAGCAGGGCGAGCCGAACTACATCGAGGGCATCCTCGAGGGCGGCGTCACCGGCGACGGCGACGAAGGTTCTGCGGGCGCCGAGGGAACCGGAGCCGCTGGCGGCGAGTCGGACCCTCTATACGATCAGGCGGTGGAAGTCGTCATCAAGAACCGCCGCGCGTCGATTTCACTGGTGCAGCGGCATTTGCGGATCGGCTACAACCGCGCCGCGCGTCTGCTCGAGCAAATGGAGCAATCCGGGCTCGTGTCGGCGATGTCGTCGAACGGCAATCGCGAAATTCTCACGCCCGCGCGTGAGACCGATTGAGCGGCTCACACCCTTCGCCTCGACAGGCGGTAACGCTCAACCCGCGTTCTACCGCCTGCGTGCCCGGTCCGATTCAATCCACGGAGAATGATATGCAGCAATACGCCGGGCACAGTGCCCATCCTGGCCGCCTCGGTCATCTGGTTCGCGCGCTCGCGCGCGGGATCGGCAGCGTGGCGATCGGCGCGTCGTTGCTGGTCGCGCAACAGGCGTTTGCGAGCGGCACCGAGCAACTGAAGGCGTTCGTCGCCCAGGTGCATTCGGCGCGTGGCGATTTCGTGCAGCAGGAATTGCGGGCGCCCAGCAAAGCGCAGCAGGCCGCGAGCGACACCGCGCAGGTCATGCCGAAAAACGCCACGTCGAGCGGCACGTTCGTGTTTGCGCGTCCGGGCAAGTTTATCTGGTCGTACGAGAAACCTTATGAACAGATCCTGCAGGCCGACGGCGACAAGCTTTACGTCTACGACAAGGACCTGAACCAGGTGACCGTGCGGGCGCTAGGTGGCGCGCTCGGCGCAAGTCCGGCGGCGATCCTGTTCGGCAGCAACGATCTGGACAAGAACTTCACCCTGCACGATGCGGGTGTGAAGGCCGGCATCGACTGGCTCGAACTGATCCCAAAGGCGAAAGACACGCAGTTTCAAAGCGTGGGTATTGGCTTCAAGGACGGCAATCTGCAAGCCATGGAATTGCACGACGTGTTCGGCAACGTGACCTTGCTGACGTTCTCGAACATCCAGAAGAACCCGCCGCTGCCGGCGGATGCATTCAAGTTCACGTTGCCGAAGGGCGCGGATGTGATCAACGGCTAGGCGCGTACCGCGCTGGACGTTGCACAAGGCCACGCAGACTTTGCGTGGCTTTTTTGTTGGGCGCGTTAGTCGTGCGCCTCGACGCCGAACGAAGGATGCGCGGCCTTCATATCGTCGATGAACGCCTCGACGATCTCAGTGCGGTGCTGACGCGCGCGCGTGACCATGTGGAACGCCACGCGGTACTTCATCCGAGCAGGATTGAGCGCCGCCAGGAGACCTTCCTTGACGTACGGCGCGGCGAAATGTCCGGGCAGATAGCCGAGGTGATGGCCCGACAAAACCAGCATCGCGACCGCTTCCATGTTGTCGGCAACGGCGGTTACGTTGTGCGGTGTCGTCGAACTTTCGGCCTCGGGGAGCGGGTAGCTGCGCCAGGCCCATTCGAATTGCGCCGCGTCAGCAGGGGCGATTTCGCCAGCCTGCTCGAACAAGGGGTGGCCCTTCGCGCAATAGGCGAATTGCTCCTCGGCGAACACCTCGGTGTATTCGAGCGACGGCACCCGATGCCAGAAGTAGCCTATGCCCACCTGAATGCGCCCATTCAGCAGCAATTCTTCCAGCTCGCCCGGCGAGCGGACCAGAACTGAAAACCGCACCGATTGATCGCGGGTGCGAAACCGCCCGATCGCGCTGCTGATGCGCGCACTTGCCGACACCGGCGTGTGCCCGATCATGCCGATATCGAGCGTGCCGACCAGCTTGCGGCCGACGTTGCGCGCCTGCATGCCGAAGGTATCGACGGCGGCCAGCAGCGCGCGGGCCGCTTCGATGAACTGCTCGCCGCGTGCGGTCAGGCTGAAGCCGCTGCGGCCGCGTTCGCACAGCCGGTAGCCGAGGCGCGTTTCCAGCGTGGCGAGCTGGGTGCTGATGGTCGATTGCCCGACATTGAGCGTCGCCTGAGCGGGCGAAACGCCGCCAGCATCGACGATCGCGAGGAAAACGCGGATCAGGCGCAGGTCGAGATCGGTAAGTTGCGAGAACATGGTGAAGAATACATCGCTTGGTATCGATGTGAAGTTTATTCCGTCGGCATTTTATATTGATACGAACTGCTCAAAAATGGGAATAAGTCCTGCAAACCCGGCAAGTCTTTGCGCGGTTTGCCCGCATTTTTATTTCATTGCTGAGCCACGATGAATACCTCTTCCTTTATTTCCCCCGACCTCGCCGATCGCCTCCAGCCCCTGTCAGGCAATGCGATGCCTCGCTGTGGCGGCATTGCCACGATGATGCGCTTGCCGAATGTGGACTCCGCCGCAGGGCTCGACGCCTGTTTCGTGGGCGTGCCATTCGATCTGGGTACGTCGAACCGGACCGGTGCGCGCTTCGGGCCGCGCCAGATTCGCAGTGAATCGGTGCTGCTGCGCCCCTACAACATGGCCACGCGTGCTGCGCCGTTCGATTCGCTGCGGGTGGCGGACATTGGCGACGTCGCGATCAATCCGTACAACCTGCTCGATTCGATTAGCCGCATCGAAACCGCTTACGACGAGATCCTGCAGCACGGCACCAAGCCAATTACGCTCGGCGGCGATCACACCATCGCCCTGCCGATTCTGCGCGCGATTCACCGCAAGTACGGCAAGGTTGGCCTGATTCACGTCGACGCGCACGCGGACGTCAACGACACCATGATGGGCGAGAAGATCGCGCACGGCACGCCGTTCCGCCGCGCGGTGGAAGAGGGCTTGCTGGACTGCGAGCGCGTGGTGCAGATCGGTTTGCGCGGTACGGGCTACGAGGCCGAAGACTTCGACTGGTGCCGCGACCAGGGGTTCGAAGTGGTGCAGGCCGAGGCGTGCTGGAACCAGTCGCTCGCGCCGCTGATGCAACGCGTGCGCGAACGGATGGGCGATGGCCCGGTGTACATCACGTTCGATATCGACGGGATCGATCCCGCGTTTGCGCCGGGCACCGGCACGCCGGAAATTGCGGGGCTGACTGTGCCACAGGCGCTGGAGATTATTCGCGGCTCACGCGGCCTGAATATTGTGGGCTGTGATCTGGTTGAGGTCGCGCCGCCCTATGATCCCTTCGGTACAACGGCCTTGCTGGGGGCGAACCTGGCGTTCGAACTGCTGTGTGTGCTGCCGAGCGTGGAATATCGGCCTGCCACGCGCTGAGGACTCAGGCAACGAGGTTTTCGAGCTGGCGGTTGATCTGCGGCTCGAGTTCGCGCGCTTCTTTCGCGAGGTTGACCTGCTTGGCCGATTTCGCTACTTCGAGGACGTTGGACTGGATGTCGTAGCCGCCACGCGTGTCCAACCACGCGAGAACGTCCCACAGGTGCCAGACCGACGGGTTGCCCTCGTGGACCGGAATCGGGAAATCGGCGGCGTGACTGAGCATGAGTTTGCGCATGTTCTGGCGCGACACGCCGGCGACGTCCGCTACATCTGTGAGGCCGACGAAGTCCGGTGCGGCTTCGACGAGACGTGCGCCCGGCAATGCGCGCTTCACGTCTTCGAGCGCGCTCATGAGCGCGGCAAGTGCCGTTGCGCCTTCGCGGGCAAAGACGAGCGCGATGCGCCCCGGTTGCCCGACGCCGATGGTGGCGTCGTCGCATCCTGCTTCAGCCAGGCGTTCGACGATCTCGTCGTGGTCGCTGTCGTCTGCTGCAAGCTGGTATTTCAGCGTGAATTCGTATTCCATACGTTACTCCTGCGTTTCGGCCTGCGGGTTCGCGCCTTGAGGCGCGCGCTTTTGCCGATGTGTCGTGCAATTGTCGACCACCCCCTTGAGCAGCCGCGCGTGATTCCCCGGATTCCTGGGCGTACTCAAGACACTGGTGATGCAGAACTCTCCGCAGCGGCATTCCGAGTCGTTGTACGGACAGTACATTTTTCCCCAGGCGTGCCCTTTGCCGCCGCTTCTGATGCGCCAGCCGGATGCTTCGGCATAGGCCAGCGCGTCTTCCCCTTCCTTCTTTGAATGCGTCCCTCGAATCCTCAATGAGCTCATGTTAAGTTCGTTGATTATGGTTGTCAATTGACAACCTGTTGCGATCAAGGCACGCACCGAGTGCGTTAGCGATTCGTTTTTCGAAGTAAGGGGGTGAGAGAAAATCTATCTCGCAAAAGTGCGTGCCAGATAGTGACTACATCATGGGGTGGGGTCTTCTGCAATGGAAAATACTTCGGCAGAAGTCATAGGAAAAACGGAATATCGGTGCGTGGCCGAATGGCAGAGTGCAGCATGCGGCGCCCCGACGAACCAGCAGGCAAACGGCCCGCGTTGCACGGGCCGTCGAATCCTCGCAGCTTAGGCGTAGGCGGTCTTGCGGGACGACACCATGAGGTAGTAGCAGAGGGCGCCGACAGCCAACGCCGGCAGCGTCGCACCCAGATTCGGCAACCATTGATTGATGACCTGGTACGCGGCGATCCCGATTGCCCATGAGATGAAAGCGCTCAAATGCCATCCGCCCGAGAAGCCGTATCGGCCTTGCAGGTCGGCGAGGGCAGCCGCTTCGATGCGGCGCTTGCGCAGGATGAAGTGATCCACCAGGACGACGCCGAACAGTGGCGCGAATACCGAGCCGATCAGGAGCAGGAAGTTCTGATACTTCGCCATCGGCACGAGCAGGGCGATCGCCGTGCACAGCGCGCCGAATGCCGCCGACAGCATCGGTACCGTGGCCCGCGTCCAGAAGGTGCCGGTCGAGACAGCTGCGGAGTGGATATCGGCGAAGGCGTTGTCCACTTCGTCGATCAGGATCAGCAGCAGCGCGAAGCCGCCGCCCGCTTGCGCGAGCGCGCCGGTCAGGAGCGCATCCCCGCCGCCTGCCGCGAGGCCGTAGATCGCACCGAGCGCGTAGAACCAGATGTTGGCGATGCCATAGCCGAGCAGCGTGCCGCGGAACGACTCGCCGGCGCGGCGGCCGAAGCGCGTGTAGTCGGCGATCAGCGGCAGCCACGACAAAGGCATGGCGACGACCAGGTCGATGGCGCCGCCGAACGACATATCGCCGGTCCCGGGGCGTCGCATCAGCGCGCCCAGATCGTGCCTGGCCAGCAGGTTCCACGACAGCCACGCCGCGCCCGCCAGCAGCAGCCAGATGCCCCAGGTCCGCAGGAAGCGGCGCACGAACGACAGCGGGCCGCTGATCGCGAGCAGCGTCGCCAGCAGGCCGAAGACGATCGTCCAGATGAGCGGAATCGACAGACCGAAGGCCTGCTTGGCGAGGGCGTCGGCGGAGTCGCGCATCACGATCACTTCGAACGAGCCCCAGCCGACCAGTTGCACGGCATTGAGCACCGCGGGCACCGAGGCGCCCCGCACGCCCAGCGTGGGCCGCAACGACGACATGGCCGCAAGCCCCGTATCCGTGCCGATCACACCGGCAAGCGCGAGCAGCACCACGCCGATCACGCTGCCGATGCCGATCGCCGCCAGCGCATGCGGCAGCGACAGACCCGGCACCAGCAACGCGCCCGCCTGGGCGACCAGCAGGCCGATGCCGAGCGAGAACCACAGCGCGAAGGCGTCGCCGGTGCGGAACGCGCGGCGCCCGTCAGGCACCGGCGTGAGCGGGGCGTAGGTAGAACCGGCGTCGCCGGCGAGTGGATCTTGTGCCATCTGGTGGTATCCCTTGTTTTGTAATCTGTACACGCTCGCGGGTCGTCGCGGCGCGGTCACTGTCATAATGCAGCACCGGGCCGCAGACTGCGCGCCGGCTCTTTCGCTGGCCGGGCGCGTGTCGTGCTGGGTTCGCGTGATGAGCCGAGCCACGCCTGGAAAGCCGAGATTATCCACAAAACATCATGTTTGAAGAAACCCGTGCCAATGTCCCGCTCGCCGAGCGACTGCGCCCCCGCAACATCGACGAAGTAATCGGCCAGAAGCATCTGCTGGGTCCGAACAAGCCGCTGCGGGTCGCTTTCGAGTCGGGCGAGGCCCATTCCATGATCCTCTGGGGGCCGCCGGGCGTCGGCAAGACCACGCTCGCGCGGCTCATGGCGGATGCCTTCCACGCTGAATTCATCGCGCTGTCGGCGGTGCTTTCGGGCGTCAAGGATATCCGCGAAGCCGTCGAGACCGCGCAAGTGCATCGCGCGCATGGGCATCAGACACTGGTGTTCGTCGACGAAGTGCACCGCTTCAACAAGAGTCAGCAGGACGCGTTTCTTCCGCACGTCGAATCGGGACTGTTCGTGTTCGTCGGTGCGACGACCGAGAACCCGTCGTTCGAAGTGAACAGCGCGTTGCTGTCGCGAGCCGCGGTGTATGTGCTGAAGAGTCTCGACGACGACGAGCAGCGTGAACTGCTCGAGCGGGCGCAGCGGGAACTCGGCGGCCTGACCTTCACCGACGAAGCGCGCGACGCGCTAATCGGTTCCGCCGATGGCGACGGCCGCAAGCTGCTCAACAACCTGGAAATCGTCGCGCGGGCGGCGGCGCAGCAAAAGACCACGGAGATCGACGGCGCGCTGCTGGGCAGTGCGCTCGCCGAAAACCTGCGCCGCTTCGATAAGGGCGGCGACGCGTTCTACGACCAGATCAGCGCGCTGCACAAGTCCGTACGCGGCAGCAATCCGGACGGCGCGCTGTACTGGTTCTGCCGCATGCTCGACGGCGGCGCGGACGCGCGCTATCTCGCGCGCCGCATCGTGCGGATGGCGTGGGAAGACATTGGACTTGCCGACCCGCGCGCCGCGCGCATCGCACTCGACGCCGCCGAAACCTACGAGCGGCTCGGCACGCCGGAAGGCGAACTGGCGCTGGCGCAGGCCATCATCTATCTGGCGGTGGCGCCCAAGTCGAACGCCGGCTACATGGCGTACAACGAGGCGCGGCGTTTTGTCAGCAAGGATCAGTCGCGCGGGGTGCCGGTGCATCTACGCAATGCGCCGACCAAGTTGATGAAGGAACTCGGCTACGGTCACGAATATCGCTACGCGCACGATGAACCGGACGCGTACGCGGCGGGCGAGACCTATTTGCCCGACGGCATGCGTGAGCCGCACTGGTACGCACCCACGCCGCGCGGACTCGAAGGCAAAATCGGCGAGAAGCTGGCGCGGCTTGCCGACCTCGACGCGCAATGGCGCAACGAGAACAAGGCAAAAAAGAACTGAGCGCCCAATGCGCCGGTGGCCCACGCGGGTGCGTTAAAATCCCAGCTTCACACAACGAATACCCGCCCCATCCCATGCTCGACATCCAGTTGCTGCGCAAAGACCTCGACGGCGTCGCGAAACGCCTCGCCGACCGCGGCTATACCCTCGACGTGGCGGTGTTCACCGCCCTCGAAGCGGAACGCCGTGCCGTTCAAACCCGCACCGAAGACCTGCAGGCGCGCCGCAACACCCTCTCGAAGCAGATCGGCGCAATGAAAGGGCGCGGCGAGGACACCTCGGCGGTGATGGCCGAAGTGGGCGGTATCGGCGACGAGATGAAGGCGTCAGCGGTTCAGCTCGAAGAGATCCAGAACCGGCTGTCCGATCTGATGCTCGGCATGCCGAACCTGCCGCACGAAAGTGTGCCGGCCGGCAAGAGCGAGGCCGATAACGTCGAAGTGCGCCGCTGGGGCGCGCCGCGCCAGTTCGATTTCGAAGTGAAGGATCACGTGGATGTCGGCACGCCGCTCGGCCTCGATTTCGAGACGGGCGCGAAGCTCTCCGGTGCGCGCTTCACCATGCTGCGCGGACAGATTGCGCGGCTGCATCGTGCGCTGGCGCAATTCATGATCGACACGCACACGCTGCAACACGGCTACACGGAAATCTATACGCCGTACATCGTCAATCCGGAGATCCTGTACGGCACCAGCCAGTTGCCGAAGTTCGCCGACGACATGTTCCGCGTGGAGAAGGGCGGCGGCGAAAATACGGTGACGCAGTATCTGATCTCCACTTCGGAAATTTCGCTGACCAACACGGTGCGCGAGAGCATTGTCGAAGCAGACACGCTGCCGATCAGGCTGACCGCGCACTCGCCGTGCTTCCGCTCGGAAGCGGGCACGTATGGGCGCGATACGCGCGGGATGATTCGCCAGCATCAGTTCGACAAGGTCGAGATGGTGCAGATCGTCGCGCCGGAAACCTCGTACGACGTGCTCGAGCAGATGGTCGGCCATGCCGAGGCGATCCTGCAGAAGCTCGAATTGCCGTATCGCGTCATTACACTGTGCACGGGCGACATGGGCTTCTCTGCCACGAAGACCTATGACCTCGAGGTCTGGTTGCCGGCGCAGAACACCTATCGTGAAATCTCGAGCTGCTCGAATACCGAGACGTTCCAGGCGCGTCGGATGCAGGCGCGTTATCGCAATGCGCAGGGCAAGCCGGAACTCGTGCATACGCTGAATGGCTCGGGGCTGGCAGTGGGCCGTACGCTTGTCGCCGTGCTGGAGAATTTCCAGAATGCGGACGGCTCGGTGACGGTGCCTGAAGCGCTGCGCCCGTACATGGGTGGCGTGGCTCGTCTCGAAGCGGCGTCCTGACCGGCACCTCGTTGCCGCTCGGGCGATTTGAATTTTCCGGGCCTCGAATTTGTTCGTGGGAGGGCTTGTAAAATTCAAAAAATGTTCTATAATCTTCGCTTCTCCGGTTGCCGACCAATGCCGGAGAAGTCGTAAAAATGCAGTATCCCGGAGAGGTGGCAGAGTGGTCGAATGTACCTGACTCGAAATCAGGCGTACGGTTTCCCCGTACCGTGGGTTCGAATCCCACCCTCTCCGCCAAGATTCTAAAAAGCCCCGCAGAAGAAATTCCGCGGGGCTTTTTGCTTTGCGCGACGTTTTTCCTTGACCGGAAATCGACCCCGCTTGCTGTGTACGCACCGGAGTAAAATTAACGGGTCAGTAACCCGCAACCACTCATCTGGTGCTGCAATGAAAACCCATCCCACCGACCAGCATCCGCGCAAGCAGCCCTCAAAGCTCACGCTGACTATCCTGACGTGGCTCGTTGCGATCGCGACACTCGGCGCGGGCATCGGTTGGCTGGTCTATCGCTACTACGTGGATATGGAAGTGCCTTACTTCGCGATCCCGCTGGTGCTGTGCGTGCCGGTCATCGTAGCGGTGGCCTTTCGGAACATGTGGGACTAGCGCTTGGTCAGATCCCGCCCGTGACCTTCTCGATCTCCTTAGCCGCACAGAGCGTTTTCTCTTCTTTCTGATCCTTCCCGAAACCGCCTGACCCCCGGCATGGCGGTGTTCGTCCCGGGCGCTGCCCGTACGGCCGCGTTAGCAATCCCCCGCCCTGCATCCGATCCCGCACTTGCTGCGTATTTCGAACATGGGCGCGCAATCCAACCCATCCTGAACTCACGCGCGCCCGGTTCATCCCGGAGACGCAGCCATGAGTCACGCCGCTTCGAATCCCCAGCCACGCGGTCAACGGATCGCCGTCGTCGGCGCCGGTATCTCGGGACTGGCGAGCGCCTACCTGCTGTCGAAGCACCATCACGTGACGCTGTTCGAGGCCGGCTCTTACCCCGGCGGGCACACCAACACGGTCGATGTAAAGCTCGAAGGGCACAGCCATCCCGTCGATACCGGCTTCCTCGTCTTCAACGATCGCACCTACCCGAACCTGATCGCCCTGTTCGCTGAGCTGGGCGTAGAGGCGCATCCGAGCGAGATGACGTTTTCCGTGTCGCTCGACGAAGGGCGTCTCGAATGGGCGGGCACCAACCTCAACACCGTCTTCGCGCAACGCCGCAACATGTTCTCGCCGAGCTTCATTGGCATGCTGCGCGACATCATGCGTTTTAACGGCAGCGCCGAGCGCAATCTGGACGTCGCGGTGCAAACCGGCGGCTCGATGGGCGACCTGCTGAGCGCCGGCGGCTACGGCGGCGCGTTTCAGCAGCACTACCTGCTGCCGATGGCCGCCGCGATCTGGTCGAGCGCGACCGCCGACGTTCTGAGCTTCCCCGCGACGACGTTCCTGCGCTTCTGTCTGAACCACGCGCTGCTGCAGGTCAACCGGCGTCCTCAATGGAAGACGGTGATTGGCGGTGGCCGCGAGTACGTGCGAAAAATTGTCAATACGCTCGACGACGTCCGCATCGGGACACCCGTGCGCGGCGTGCGGCGCGACGCGGATGGCGTCGACGTATTGACTGATCACGGCCCGCAGCGCTTCGACGCGCTGGTGCTGGCCACCCACGCGCCCGACACGCTGGCCATGCTCGACGACGCGGACGCCGCCGAACGCAGCGTGTTGCGCGCCGTGCGCTATCAGCCGAATGTCGCGGTACTGCATACCGATACGAATCTATTACCGCGCCGCCGCCGGGTCTGGTCGGCCTGGAATTACCTGGGCGGTCGTCATCTCGACGGGACGCGGCCGGTCTGCGTCAGCTATCTGGTCAATCAGTTGCAGCCGCTGCCGTTCGACACGCCGGTCGTCGTCACGCTGAATCCAGTGGTCGCGCCGTCGCCGGGCACCGAACTGCGCCGCTTCGTCTACGATCATCCGCTGTTCGATCTGGCCGCCATCGACGCTCAACGTCGTTTGCCCTCGCTGCAAGGGCGGCGTCGAACGTGGTTTGCGGGCGCATGGACCGGCTATGGTTTCCACGAGGACGGCCTGAAATCGGCGTTGCGCGTCGCGGCGGATTTCGACGCACTGCCGCAATGGGCCGCACGATGAACCGGGCGCCACTCGAACTGGCGGATAGCGCGGCATGGCTGATGGTGGGTCGCGTGATGCACGAACGGCTGCGGCCGCGTCATCATCGCTTCGCCTATCCGGTGTTCTACGTGCGCTGCAACCTGGCGCGCCTCGCCACGCTCGACAGCTGGTGGTTCGGTATCGACCGCTGGGGGCCGCTCAGTCTTTTCGCGCGCGACCACGGCCCGTGCGACGGCAGCGATCTCGACACATGGATGCGCGCGCAACTAACCGAAGCGGGTCTGCCCGCCGACGGTGAAATCTGGCTGCAGGCCTTTCCTCGTGTGTTCGGCTACGCGTTCAATCCGGTCAGCTTCTGGTTTTGTCACGATCGTGACAGCGCGTTGCGCGCGTTGCTGGCCGAGGTGCGCAACACGTTTGGCGCACGTCACAGCTATCTGTTGACTGCCCCAAACGGCGCGCCGATCGAGGCATCGACCGAGCTGGCTTGCCGCAAGGTGCTGCATGTGTCGCCCTTTTGCCAGGTTGAAGGCGGCTACCGCTTCCGGCTGCGCGAGACGCATGCAGCGTCGTCCGTGGCACTCGACTATCACGATGCCGACGGCCTGCTGATCCGCACGGTGCTCGGCGGCCGGCTGTATCCGTTGACACGCGCCGCGGCGCTAGGCGCGCTGGCGCGGCAGCCGTTGCTCACGCTCGGCGTGGTGGTTCGCATCCACTGGCAGGCGCTGCGGCTCTTCATCAAACACGTGCCGTTTTACGGCAAGCATCCTGCGCCGGGTCGCGCTGCCCACGTCCCGGACCCTCTTCATGAAGCCGATTCTGAAGCCGATTCTGAAGCCGCTTTTGAAGCCAACCACGCACACCATTCTTCGTCGATTGAGGAGATTCAGCCATGACGCTTTCAAGGACCCTGAGCGGACCTCAAGGCGCCCCTGCGTCGGGCCGTCTGTTTTTGTCGTTGCTCGAACGGATTCGCGTCGGACACCTGGTGCTCATCACGCCTGATGGCCAGCCGCGCGTGTTCGGTGATCCGCACGCCGCGCCCGGCGCGCGCCTGGAGTTGCGAGACTGGCGCGCATGCGGGGCGATTCTGCGCAAGGGCGATATCGGCTTTGCCGACGCATGGCGGCAACGCTGGGTCGATACGCCGGATCTCGCCGCACTCCTGCGCGTGGCGATCCGTAACGAGCGTGCCTTGCAACGCACCGTCTACGGCGGCTGGCTCGCGCAGATCTGGTACGGCATGCGGCACCGCCTGCGTCGCAATACGCGCTCCGGCAGCCGGCGCAACATCCACGCCCACTACGACATCGGCAATGCGTTCTACGCGCAGTGGCTGGACCAGAGCTTTACGTATTCGAGCGCCGTGTTCGACGGACACTTCGAGGCCTCGCTCGAAGAGGCGCAGGACGCGAAATACCAGCGGATCATCGATACGCTCGGACTGCGTGCCGGCATGCGGGTCCTCGAGATCGGCTGCGGATGGGGCGGCTTCGCGATTTACGCGGCGCGCCAAGGGATTCACGTGCACGGCGTGACCATTTCGCTCGCGCAGCTCGAATTCGCTTTGCAGCGCGTGTATGAACAGCGCCTCTCCGATTGCGTCAAGCTCGAACTGCGCGACTATCGCACGCTGACCGGCCAGTACGACGGCATCGTCTCGATCGAGATGTTCGAAGCCGTCGGCGAGAAATTCTGGCCTGCTTACTTTCGCATCCTGCGTGAGCGGCTCGTGCCAGGCGGCCGGGCGCTGGTGCAGACCATCACGATCGACGATTCGCACTTCGCCGCCTATCGCGCCACCAGCGACTTCATCCGCGAATATATTTTCCCGGGCGGCATGCTGCCGAGCCCGCAGCGCTTCCTTGCGGTGGCGCAGCGCGCGAAGCTCGCGGGTCAGGTGTCGCTTGCGTTTGGCGGCGACTATGCGGAGACGCTGCGCCGTTGGCGCCATGCTTTCGAGACCCAACTCGAGGCCATCCGCGCGCAAGGCTTCGACGAAACCTTCGTGCGGACCTGGCGTCTGTATCTCGCGTATTGCGAGGCCGGCTTCGACGAAGGTCGTACCGACGTGATGCAGTTCGTACTCGCACCGGCCGAGCGGGACTGAAATGCGTACGTTCGCCGCCTTGCTGCTGCTGGTGTGGGCCGTGTCGGCGAACGCCGGCTGGCACAGCGACGTCGAGTCGGCGCGGCTCGTCGGCGAGGGCGATTTCAGCGTGTTCGGTTTCACGCTGTACCGCGCGCAGTTGTGGAGCGAGCGCGAGCCGGTCGACTACGAAGAGCGTTTCGCGCTGCGTCTGACCTACCTGCGTAGCATCAAAGGCAAGCGGCTCGCCGATACCGGTCTGGAGGAAATCAGGCGCCAGGCGAGCGCACCCATTCCGCCTGAGACGCTCGAACGCTGGCGCGACAACATGTTGCGCGCCTTCGGCGATGTCGAGCCCGGCGATCAGCTAAGCGCCGTGTTTCTGCCGGGCAAGGGCGTGCGGTTTTATTCAGGTGAGCAGGAGACCGGCGAGTTCGACGACCCGGCGTTCGCGCGGGCGTTTTTCGGCATCTGGCTCGATCCGTCCACGCGCGCACCGTCGTTGCGCAAGCACTTGCTGGGTGAAGCGGACTGATGCGCAGCCGTTTGCGCGTCGATGAAGCGTGCGCTATCCGCCAGCACCGGTGCAAGCGCACGTAGCGGCGCAGCGAGCGCCGCGGCCAGCAGCACATGTCCCACCAACGGATAGTGTTTCACCTCGACGCTGTCACCGGCCGCCCGCAGCTTCGCAGCGAGGCGGTCGGTATTGCCCGGGTCGACCGTGGTGTCGCGCTTGCCGACGGCGAGAAACATCGGCGGCTCGTCGCCACTCACGAAGTTGATTGGCTGGCTCGCCGCGCGCACGGACAGCGGGAAGATTTCCTCGAGAACCGGGTCGGTGAGTGGCAAAAAGTCATACGGTCCCGCGAGCCCGATGACGCCGCTCAGATCCCGCTTGCTCATCTGTTGTGCGCCGAGATACTGGCCGTCGGTGGCCAGCAGCACGGCAATGTGCGCGCCAGCAGAATGTCCCATCAGGAAAACGCGGGTCGGATCGCCGCCGAACTCAGCGGCGTGATCGCGCGCCCAGCGCACGGCTGCGGCGGCGTCCTCCATGAAGCTGGGGAAGCGGACCTCCGGCCAGGTTCGATAATCGGGCAGGACCGCGACATAGCCGCGCGAGGCCAACGCTTCGCCGACGAACCGATAGTCGCCGCGCTTGCCGTTCTGCCAGCTGCCGCCATAGAAAAACACCACAACGGGCCGGCCACGCTGAGCCGTTGGGTTAGCGGCGCCGGGCGGTTCGTACACATCGAGTTTCTGGCGCGCATCGCGGCCATACGGAATCGCTGTGCTGATCCGAAACGTGTGATTCGGCGTGACGGCGTTCAGTAAAGCGGTCCCGCTGCAGCCGCCGAGCGTGGTAAGGGCGAGTGCGGTGGTCACGGCAAACAGGTGTCGAGGCATGGGTGAGGGCATCGGTCCGAAGGAAAGGTGTCATCCTGTTTACGCGCAGCGGCCGCCAGCGGATGCAAGCGAACGCGCGGAGGGTGTCTCCATCATCCGGATTCCCATCTAGAACGAGAACCCCACGGTCTGCAGCAACAGCACGACATTCAGCGCCAGCACGGCAAGGGTGCCCGCCACCGCGGCGAGGTTCGTCAGGCGACGGTTTCGGTACACGCCCATCAGGTCGCCCCGCGACGTGAACCACACCAGCGCGATCATCGGCACAGGCAACGCGATACTCAGGACAACCTGGCTCAACACCAGGGCGTGGGTCGCATCGACGCCCCAGGCCACCACCCCGAAGGCGGGCGCCATGGTGACGAGGCGGCGCACACCGACCGGAACGCGAAAACCGACGAAGCCCTGCATGATCATCTGGCCCGCCATGGTACCCACCACCGAGCTCGAGATTCCGGACGCAATCAATGCAGCAAGAAATAGCCCTGCCGCGGCGCTGCCGAGCAAGGGCGTCAGCGTATGCCAGGCGGTTTCGATGCTGGCGATTTCCGGGTGAGCCTGATGAAACGCACTGGACGCCATGATGACCATCGCCATATTGATCAGGCCCGCGGCACCGAGCGCGACGACGACTTCGATGTTGGAAAACTTCAGCAGCCTCGCTCGATCCCGCTCGTTGCGCGGCGTGACGCGATTTTGCGTGAGGCCGGAATGCAGAAACAGCACATGAGGCATCACGGTAGCGCCGATGATGCCCACGCAAATGGTGAGCGCGTTGCGATCGGGGATGTCCGGTTTGACGGTATGCAGAAACACCGCAGGCCAGTGCACGAGCGCGATCAGCAGTTCGGCCAGATACGACAGGCCGATTACCCCCACGAGTGCGGCGATCACCAGTTCCAGCGGGCGGAAGCCTTTTTTCTCGAACTGCAGCAGTCCATAGGTCACCACTCCCGTGACGACCATGCTCGCCATCATGGGCAGATGCAGCAGCAACGAGACGCCGACGGCGCCGCCGACGAACTCGGCCAGGTCGGTGGCCATCGCGGCGATCTCGCTCATGCCCCACATGGTGTACACATAGCGGCGCGGCAGCGCATCGCGGCACAGTTCGGCGAGGTTGCGTCCGGTGACGAGACCGAGCTTGGCGGACAACGACTGAAACAGCATGGCGATGATATTCGCCACGGCCACCACCCACAGCAGCGTATAACCGTATCCGGCGCCCGCCTGGATGTTGGTCGCGAAGTTGCCCGGGTCCATGTAAGCAATCGAGGCGACGATCGCGGGCCCGGCAAATGACAGCATTACGCGTGCTCCGCGGCGCCGGCCGGCGAGCGCTTCGCGCACGTGGAAGCAGGTCTGCTCGGTCAGGGTCTGCGGCACGACCGCCTGACGCATGGCTTCGTTCATGACATCTCCTGTCCGTCGTCAACCGGGGTCAAGCGCTAGGATGAGAGGGGTTCGGCCAACGGAATCGCAAGCACCGTTCCTGCGATCCGTTGCCGGCCTTTTCTGCAGATACGCCTCAGGCGCTCATGTTGAGCACGCCGTTCACGCCGTTCGGGAAGAAGCCGCCCTTGACCGCCGCCGTACTGGTCAGATAGACGATGTTGAGCACGTCGGAATACGAGCGCCCGAACGCGAGGCCGTTGCTGTCGAGCGGCACGATGTTGGACGTGCCCGCAGTGGCGCCGCTGATGCCCTGGTCGTCGTTGCCGACCTGATCGAGGCTGTCGCGCGCGGCGGAGATCGCGTTGGCCGCGGTGATCAGGCTCGCCGTGTCGAGGCCTTTCGCATACAACGTCGTGCGTACGAGACCCGCGTGATACGCCTCGGCCGCAAGAATGCCTGCGGCGGCGGTGAGGAAGGTCTTGCTCGCGAGCAGCGGCGCGGCGCCCTTATAGGCGGTCACGCCGACGTCCTCGAAGATAAACGCGCCGAGCAGAAAGTTGTTGTCGCTCGCATATGGGTCGAACGCGACGCCTGCTGCAACCAGACCCGCCGCGCGTGCCGCGACGGAAAACGCGCCATTCGGGTTGGTGCCGCTCACGTCGATCGACGGCATCGCGACCGCCGCCGAACCCAGCGCGCTGCGCAGGAAGGCGACGTGCTCGCGCTCGTCGTTGGCGATCTCGTTGGCGTAGGCCTGTACCAACGGATCCTGGAACGGCACCTGAGCGCCGGCCATGACCGTGCCTTGCGTGCCGACGCCACTGAGCATGCTGGCCGGCAGACCGCTGCCGGTTGTCGCGTAGGTATAGAACTGGGCTTCGAGATATTCGAGATTCAGGGCGAAGTTGAGAATTTCCTCGTCGGTCGGTGCGGCCGTCTGCGCCATCGAGGAGATACCGGAGCCGCCGCCGCAAGCGCTGATCAACGTGCCGCCTACGAGTCCTAGGCTCAGGCCGCCGGCATTCCGGAAAAATTGTCTGCGTTGTTTGCGACGCTCGACTCTTCGGTCAAATGTATCGATTAGGGATACTGAATTAATAGGGCTCTGCTTCGACTGTTCGGACATGACCGTGCTCCTCAGGTAATTCGCAGGGAAAGCCGCGCGATTCACGACGCAAACGCGGACACAACGGCGTACACGACGGAACGACTGACGCGTTGCACTGACGCAAATCGCGGACACGAAGACACACCGCCATTCAACGAAGAATCTTTTGCGACCCAGAAGAGGCGAGTCCTCAACGCACTTTACGAGGCGAATCCGATGGTGGATGCAGCGCGTGCAAAAGATATTTGCGTGCGAGTGCAACAATCCATGCGAAAGCGCAGGACGTACCGCACGTTTTTGGCCTCTCGCAAGCTGACGCGCGAGGGCTCGTCATGTGAGCGTTCAGCGCGTCGCTGCACGTCACAGCACGAGCGTGAGGTGCCCAGAACCTGCCCCGCTCGCCATCCTCTGTACAATTCCCCCATCGACGACCGGTTTGGGGCCCTGCGTGCGCTTTGGCGCCGCCTCGCACTTCAGCCGGGTTGCCTTCCGCATCCGGACGCGGATCGCTGTTTGCCGCGACGCGTTCACCAACCGCCTTTGATTTCATGGCCATTACCTACAAGACTCCCGACGACATAGCCGCGCTGCGCATTGCCGGACGCCTCGCCGCCGACGTGCTCGCGATGATCGGCGAACACGTGCAGGCAGGCGTATCGACGGACGAACTCGACGCGCTTTGCAACGACTACATCGTTAATACGCAGAAGGCCATTCCGGCGAATGTCGGCTACCTGGGTTTTCCGAAGACAGTCTGTACGTCGGTCAACCAGGTGGTCTGCCACGGCATTCCGAGCCGGGCTGAAATCCTCAAGGACGGCGATATCGTCAATATCGACGTGGCCGTGATCAAGAACGGCTACTTCGGCGACACGAGCCGCATGTACTGCGTCGGCAAGCCGAGTACGGTGGCGCGGCAACTGATCGACACGACCTATGAGGCGACTCTCGCCGGCATCCGCGAAGTGAAGCCGGGCGCTACGCTCGGCGACGTCGGCCACGCCATCCAGAAGGTTGCGCAGCGCGACGGTTTCTCGATCGTGCGCGATTACTGCGGCCATGGCATCGGCAAGGTTTACCATGAAGATCCGCAGGTCCTGCACTATGGTCAGCCGGGGCAGGGCGTACGGCTGAAGCCGGGCATGGTGTTCACCATCGAGCCGATGATCAACGCCGGCCGGGCCGGCACCACCGTCCTGCGCGACGGCTGGACGGTGGTCACCAAGGACCGCTCGCTGTCGGCCCAATGGGAGCATATGGTGACGGTCACGGAAGACGGTTTCGAGTTGCTGACGCCCTGGCCGGACGGCACCGGCAGTTACGAGGCGCCATAAGGGCGCTGCCACAAGCAGCCGCCGTCAAGACCGTCTGCGCACAATTCCACAAAATAAGGATTTGACTCGCGCGCCGGTTCGGTTAAAGCTACGCCTTAGTGTTACAAGGGGTTTTCGTCTGCATGAGTCCGTCATTGACCGTTCGCCGCATCGCCGCTGATCAGGGCGCAGTTTTACGCGAACTCCGTACTGCGTCGCTGCGGGAAGCGCCCTATGCCTTCGGCGCGACGCTCGAGGACGCCCTCTCGGTCGACGCTGCAACTTTCGATGTCACCGCGGTTGATCATGCGGCTTCGAATGCGGCTGCTTCGTTCATTCTCTACACCGAGGGGCATCCCGCCGGGCTCATCGAAGCGCATTTCGAAGACAGCGCCGCGCCGCGCGCCTTTGTTGGCGAGCTGTGGGTCGCCCCGGCGGTGCGCCATCTGCGCGGTGGCGAGCTGCTCGTCAATACCGCCAGCGAGTGGCTGGCCGGTGCAGGCGCCGAAGAAATCTACGCGTGGGTGGCCGACGCCAACCGCAACGCCATGCGTTTCTACGAGCGCCTCGGCTTCGGCCCGACCGGCGAGCATGCCCGCACGGCGCGTTCACCCGAGCAGTCGGAAAGCCTGCTGGTGCGCCATGTGCAGCGCGCCTCGCAAGCCTCCTCCCAGTGATCCGGCGAGCGGTCCCGCCGGGCGCCGCTCCCTTTCTTCCCCCGTCGCTGCAGCCTCTGCCGCCCCTGATTGGGGCGCGGCGTTCATTCACATCGCCGAAAATACTGGCTCCGCGCGTGGACGCCTGTAAAATACGCAAAATTTTTTGCCGAACGCTATGTCGCCCAAGAAATCGCCATATTTCGAACTCCGCAGTGGCACCGTCGACACGCTCCTGTTCGTGGTCAAGACGACCGACCTCGACGCCATGCGTGCCGAACTGACCCGGCGCTTCGAGGCGACCCCCGAATTCTTTGCTAACGACGTCGTCGCCATCGACGTGCGCCGCCTTGCGGACGACGAGCGCGTGCCGCTCGCCGAGATCGCCCAACTGCTCGACAGCGTGCGGATGCGCCCGGTCGGCGTGGTGGCGAATCCCCAGCAGGGCTGGGCGGCCGAGTCCGCGTTGCCGCTGCTCGAAGCGCGCGACCGGCGCGGTGCAGGCGCCAAAACGGCGGCTGAAGAGGCTGCCGAGGACGCGCAGGGCGCCGGGCGTACCGTCGATGCCGGCAGCACGGTTCCGGTGCAGGGCGAGCTGGCGATGGACGTGCCGGCCACGGCGGTCGAAGTGGTGGCGGGCGGGCCTGTCGCAGGCGGCCAGCCAGGTGCGGCTGGCGAGGGCGCGAAGCTCGTCACCTCGTCGCAGACCACGGTAGTCGACAAGCCGCTGCGTTCTGGCCAGCGCATCTACGCCAAGGGCGATCTGGTGGTCCTCGGCCTCGTGAGCTATGGCGCGGAAGTCATCGCCGAGGGCAATATCCATATTTATGCGCCGCTGCGCGGCCGGGCGCTGGCCGGCGTGCACGGCAACCACGATGCGCGCATTTTCTGCACGTGTCTCGAGCCGGAACTGATCTCCATCGCCGGTATTTACCGGACGACTGAGAACCCGCTGCCGCCCGATGTACTCGGCAAACCGGTGCAGATCTGGCTCGAAGACGAAAAGCTGATGATTGAACCGCTGCGGCTCACCTGATTCTGTTGCGCGCGCCGTGCCCGGCGCGTGCCTGATGCTGGCTGCCGCCGGACTTATTTGAACGAATCTGACGAACACAGGGTAAGGGTAATGGCAAAAATCATTGTGGTGACTTCGGGCAAGGGTGGCGTGGGCAAGACGACCACGAGCGCGAGTTTTGCATCGGCCCTGGCGCTACGGGGCAGCAAGACGGCCGTGATCGACTTCGACGTCGGCCTGCGTAACCTCGACCTCATCATGGGCTGCGAACGGCGTGTGGTGTACGACCTGATCAACGTGATCCAGGGCGAAGCCAACCTCAACCAGGCGCTCATCAAGGACAAGAAGTGCGAGAACCTGTTCATCCTGCCGGCCTCGCAGACGCGTGACAAAGACGCGCTGACGATGGAAGGCGTCGAAAAGGTCATCAACGACCTGATCGCGATGGACTTCGAATTCATCGTCTGCGATTCGCCGGCCGGTATCGAATCGGGCGCGTTGCTGGCCATGCACTTCGCCGACGAAGCGCTGATCGTGACGAACCCGGAAGTGTCGTCGGTGCGCGATTCGGACCGCATTCTCGGGATCCTGTCGTCGAAGACCAAGCGCGCTATCGAAGGCAAGGAGCCGATCAAGGAACACCTGCTGATCACGCGCTACAACCCGAAGCGTGTCAGCGAAGGCGAAATGCTCTCGCTGACCGATATCCAGGAAATCCTGCGCATCGATCTGATCGGCGTGATTCCGGAATCGGAAGCGGTGCTGCACGCATCAAACCAGGGCTTGCCGGCAGTCCACCTCGACGGTACCGATGTCGCTGAAGCCTACAAGGATGTCGTGTCGCGTTTCCTCGGCGAGCAGAAGTCGCTTCGCTTTACCGATTACCAGAAGCCAGGCCTCTTGCAGCGCCTCTTCGGCACCAAGTAAGGGGAGCGCACGTAATGTCGATTCTTTCGTTTTTGCTGGGCGAGAAGAAGAAGTCCGCGTCAATAGCGAAGGAACGCCTGCAGTTGATCATCGCGCATGAGCGCGCCGGCGGCCATGCGCCTGCCGATTATCTGCCTGCGTTGCAACGCGAACTCGTCGCCGTGATTTCCAAGTACGTGAAGATTTCCGATGAGGATATTCGCGTCAGTCTCGAGCGCCAGGATGATCTCGAAGTGCTCGAGGTCAAGATCGAAATTCCCCAGGCCTGATTCCTGACGAAGCTGCCTGTATGAGATGTATGTGGCGCACCCGTTGGCCTGCTGCGAACGGGTGCGCGAGCACGCTGCGGTTCCGTGTCGCTCAGTCCGTTCGGTTGATTCCCCTTACCCTTGTTGTGCCCCGCCTGTTCCGCTGCATTTGCCTCTACCCTGTCCCCGTCGCGTCTGTTCGACAGATTCCTTGCGCGCGAAATATTCCGTTGCACTTGTGGGCCTCGCGTTACGTCTGCGAGGTCAGCCAAAACGTCCTCTCGCGCATTAAAGGGATAACGCCCTCACCGGCGCTTTAACCAAGAGGAAAAAAATGAACAAAACTTTTCGCTTGCTGCTCGCTCAGGCTGTGTTGATCGCCGCGGGCGCCTCGGTTGTCGGTTCGGCATCCGCTGCTGAAGTCGTCGTGATTGCGCCGTCGGCTCCGCCGCCGGTGCGCTACGAAGCCATGCCGGCACCGCGCCACGGCTTTGTATGGGATCAAGGTCACTGGCGCTGGGATCACGGCCGTTATGTGTGGGTGCCGGGTCACTGGCAACCCGAACGCGTCGGTTACCACTGGGTGCCGGGCCACTGGGTCGCACACGGTCCGAACTATCACTGGGTCGAAGGGCACTGGGGTTGAGTATTCACGCCGCGCGCCATCGGTGTGCTGGCTGGCTGCGCGCTCGCGGAGAGTAGCAATGAAACGGAATCTATTGGCTATCGCCCTGGTGGCGATCACGCTGGCCGGTTGTGTCGTGGTGCCGGCTCGACCGGTGTATATCCGGCCGGCACCCGTCGTGATTTATTGACCGGATGATGAACCGCGCGATCTCTACGGCGCGCCGCCGCGGAGATCAGCGGGGCGGAACGTTGGCCTCGTTGGCTTCGTCCGCTTCCGGTTCTTCCCCGATCAGGGCCTCGGGCACTTCCGGGACGGGCGCCGGGGCCGGTTGCGGAGGCGGTGCCAGATAGCGCTGCGACAACGACTCGTACAGCGGCGGTGCAAAGAGACGCGAGACGCGGCTGGCGATCAACGCGGTCGCCATCAACGAGATCACCAGCGCGTGGCCGTTGATCATTTCCATCACGATCACGAACGACGTAATCGGCGCCTGCGTCACTGCGGCCATGTAACCGACCATGGCGAGCGCGATCAGCATCTGCAACTGCATGCTGCCGAACACCATATGCAGCAGATTGCCGAAACCGGCGCCGATCGACAGCGATGGCGCAAAAATGCCGCCCGGAATGCCCGGCAGATACGAGCCGACCATCGAGATCATCTTCAGAAACGGATAGAACACCGACAGGTGTTCGCGACCGTCGAGCAGGCCGCGCGCTTCCGCGTAGCCGCTGCCGAAGGTCATGCCGCCGGAAATCAGTCCGACCACCGCAATCACGAGCCCGCACAACGCACCGAATGCGACCGGCCGCTGGCTATGCAATTGACGCAGCGGCGCGGGGATCCAGCGCGCGGTATTGAGCAGTAGCCAGCCAAAGAAGCCGCCGGCGATGCCGGTCACGATAGCGGTGAGGACGACGGCCACCGCCAGCAGATCCGGAAAATGCGCGCCGATCTCGATCGTGCCGAAATACGTGTAGTTACCGTTGAGGCCCAGCGCAATCACCCCCGCGACGATGATCGCGGTAATCAGCACGCCGCTCGCGCGCGCTTCGAAGCTGCGGGTGAGTTCCTCGATGGCGAAGACGATCCCGGCAAGCGGCGTGTTGAACGCCGCCGACAGGCCCGCCGAGGCGCCGGCGAGCACGAGTTGCCGCTCGATCAACGCATTCGAGCGCGGGTAGAAGCGCCGCAAGTTGAACATCAGGGCCGCGCCGACCTGCACGGTCGGTCCTTCGCGGCCAATCGTAAAGCCGCCGAGGATAGCGAGGAACGAGACGAGCACCTTGCCGAACATGATGCGAAACGACAGCAGACGCGTGCCGTATTCGGCTGGTTTGGCGTGCAGGGTAGCGATCACCTGCGGAATACCGCTGCCCTCCGCGCCGCGAAAGAATTTTCGCGTGAGCCACACGGACAGGGCGGCGACGGACGGCGTCACGATCAGCGGCAGCCAGCTGTGCCGTTGCTGCATCACGCGGAACTCGCCGTAGCCGAAGTCGATGAGCCTGGCATAGAGCACCGCAATGAGGCCGACCGCGATGGCACCGAGCCAGAACACACCGTATTGGCGCCACAGACGGCGCGTGCGCCGGGCGACGGCGGAGGAGAAAGGTGGGAATGCCCGCATGGGATGATCGCTCAGGCAAAGGGTGAATTATAGCGATCGATCGGGGCGCCCGACCGTGCGAAAGGTAAATGAAATAAATGTGACGGGTAGCCTGGTTGAGCGATAATCCGCCGTCCTCTGGCTGGACCTCGCGGCGGCAAACCTGCAGTCGCGCGTATCAGATGAAAGCACGCTCGGCTAAAATGGCGTTGCGACCGAAACTATCACGGGCTACTTAATGAAGCGAATTCTTATCGTCAAGGTGACTTCACTCGGCGATATTGTGCAGGCCCTGCCGGTCATTGCCGACATCAAACGGGCATTTCCGGGCGTGCAGGTCGACTGGGCCGCGGACGAGGCGTTTGTCGAAGTGGTGCACTGGAGCCAAAGCGTGGATCGCGTGCTGTTTGCACCGCTGCGTCGCTTCAAAAAATCGCGCCGCTGGGTCGACCTCAAGGCGATTGCGGCTTCCATCGGCGAGTTGCGGGCCTTTCGCTACGATTGCGTGATCGACATTCAAGGTGTCTACAAGAGCGCGATCATCGCCTTTCTGGCGCGCTCGTCGCGCCGCTTCGGCTATCGCAACAAGGATCTGGGCGAACTCGGGGCCGCCTTCGCCTATACGGGCCGCTTTGGTCCGCGTCCACTCGGCAACGCCTGGCAAGGCATGCGTATCAGCGCGGGCGAAGTGCTGGGCTATCAGCCGGAAGGACCCGCCGTCTACGATATGAAACTGCCCGAGGCGGATGCCGCGCCGTTCGAAGCCGGTGACGCACCGGTCGCGGCGCTGTTTCACGCCACGTCCAAAGACGACAAGAAATGGCCGGTCGCGCATTGGGGCGCCGTCGGCAATGAACTGGTGCGGCGCGGTTTTCGTGTGGTGTTGCCGTGGGGTTCGTCCGGCGAGCGTGAAGAAGCCGTTGCTATCGCGGCGTTGGTGCCGGGCGCCACCGTTTTGCCGCAGATGAGCGTGAACGGCATCGCCCACATGATCGACGCTTGCTCGCTGGTTGTCGGTACGGATACCGGCTTTGTGCATGTTGCCCATGCGCTGCAAAAGCGCACGGTGATGATCTTCGTCGCGACCTCGCCGTCGCATTTCGGCATTGAAGCGCCGTATCGCTCCATTTCCATCGGTGACGGCCATTCGGTGCCGCCCGTGAGCGAAGCCTTGCAGGCCATCGACTACGTGCACAGCAGCCCGCTCGATACCTCTGCGGCGCAGCATCCCGCCACGTCCGCCTGAGCGGTTTCTGCCGGCCCGTCATTCGCGCCTCATGGGCGTGAAGAAGAACAGGCGGCCCGCCTCTCGTACAAAGAAAAAAGGCGTGGCGCACAGCCCGCTCAAACCATCGCGCGCTGCCGCGACACGCCTCTAAAAACGCCCGCGTCGGGGAACGACGGGCGAGAGGATCCTGCAATGAACACAACAGACCTGCATCCATAGAGACTGCTTGCGCAACGCTGAGTTCAATCGCAGCTTCGGGGCAGAGTCTGGTGTTGCCGCTGTGTCGCCTGCGGGAACGGCAGCGGCGCGGGCACATTACACGGCTGTTAAAAGTGTCGCTTTTAGTAGGTTCCCGATACGCCGCACACGAAGGACGTCGGCCTGCGAATCGGGCGCAATTCACCTACATGGAGAGTGACGTTCAACTCACGCTGCGGCGCTGTCAGACGCCGACTGCCTGCCAGAGCGCCTCGCGCGGCGGGCGCTGTGCGTGGTCGTTGCACGATGGGCGTGCATGCGAGGCGGCGCGCGTGATTTTTACTTCGTATCCGACTCGGCGGCCGCCGCAAAACCTGTAACCGTGCACCCATCAACGCTTACAAAATGCAACGCCCGCGCGAGGACGCTTCGTGTCCAATCAACAGCATTCGAGGTTCACTCGAATAACACTGAAACGACTGGAGAACGATGTGAAACGCTTGACGCTAACTTTGATTGCAGGTGTGTTGCTGGCCGCTACGCTGGGTGGTTGCGTGATCGCACCGGCACCGGGTTACTACGGCGGGGGCTACGCCCATCATGGGTACTACTATCGATAGGCGCGGGGAGTCATAGCGTGGGCCTAGCTCAGCATCAACTCGAACGCCACCACCGCGACGATGGCTGCCACGTTGGCGGCGAGCGCTTCGAGCAGGATCGTTTTCCAGCTGGATGGGCGGAAGCGGATGGCCAGCAGCAGCGAGCACAACAGGGCCAGCGCGATGATGATCACGATGTCGGAGTTCTGCAGATGAAGTCTCACCGTGGCCTCCCTGATCATTGGTCTGTGACTTGAGTATAGGCAGGTCAAAAAGCCGTGCAAGCAGGGGAAAGCAGTAGGGATGAGGGCGGCCAGCGAGACTGTCCGCTGCAGGTATGCAGCGGACAGTTCGTGGCGGGTTGGCACTTACATCAAACGGGTGTCGCGCGTCTCGCGCATGCACAGCACGCCGAGCAGACTGACCGCGGCGGCGATCGACACATAGGCGCCGACCCATGTCAGCCCGCCGTGCGCGGCCAGCACCTGGGCAATATACGGTGCGACCGACGCGCCGAGAATCCCGCCCAGGTTATACGACACGCCTGCGCCCGTATAGCGCACGTTGGTGGGAAAGAGTTCGGGCAACAGCGCGCCCATCGGCGCGAAGGTCACGCCCATCAGGAACAGCTCGATCACGAGGAACAGCAGCACGAGCGGCATGGAACCGCTGCCGAGCAGCGGCGCCATGGTGAAGCCCGACAGGATCGCCGCGACGATACCCACGATCAGCACTGGCTTGCGGCCATAGCGGTCGCTGGCCCACGCAGACAGCGGCGTGGCGAGCGCCATGAACAGCACGGCGACGCACAGGAGTCCGAGGAAGCTCTGACGCGGAATATGCAGCACCGATACGCCGTACGAGAGCGAGAACGTGGTGGCGTTGTAGAACAGCGTGTAGCAGACCACCATCGCCAACGCGCCCAGCATCGTCGGTCGCCAGTATTGCGCGCAGAGCGTCGCGATCGGCACACGCACCCGTTCGTCGCGCTCTATGGCGGCGCGAAAGGCCGGCGTTTCGGCGATCTTCAGACGCACGTACAAGCCAAGCGCCACCAGCACCGCGCTGACGATGAACGGGACGCGCCAGCCCCAGCTACGAAACTGCTCGTCGGAGAGCGAGACCGCGAGGCCGAAGAACAGGCCATTGGATGCCAGAAAGCCGATCGACGGTCCAAGTTGCGGAAACATGCCGAACCAGCCGCGCTTGCCGGCCGGGGCGTTTTCGGTGGCGAGCAGCGCCGCGCCGCCCCATTCGCCGCCGAGGCCGATCCCCTGACCGAAGCGCAGGATGCACAGCAGGATCGGCGCGAGGCTGCCGATCGAGTTATAGCCGGGCACGAAACCGATCAGCGTGGTCGAGAGGCCCATCACCAGCAGTGAGGCGACGAGTGTCGATTTGCGGCCGATGCGGTCGCCGAAGTGGCCGAACAGGAACGAGCCGATCGGTCGCGCGACGAACGCAATGCCGAACGTGACGAACGCCGAGAGCGCCTGCGCCGTAGCGGAGCCGTGCGGGAAGAACACCGGTCCGATGACGAGTGCGGCGGCGGTTGCATAGACGTAGAAATCGTAAAACTCGATCGCAGTGCCGATGAAGCTCGCGAAGATGATCCGCGCGCTGCTGTTTTGACCCGCCGCGTCTGGCTGGGCCGCGGAAATCGGCGAAGTGGACATTCAAGGTCTCCAGTTTTTTGACGTTGTGTGGCATCGCCGAGTGGGCGATGCGCCCAGGCAGCGTGCTGCAAGGCGCGCGGGTGGCGCGGCAACGCGAGGGGCGAGCTGTGCGGCGCCGGCGGGTGAGCGGGCGGCGACAGCGGTACCGGAGCGTTCCGGCAGTGGGGTGGGAAAATTATAACGTGAGGGTGCGCAAGCCGTGAGACGCGGCCGCGCGGTCGTGAGCACGCGTTGCTACGTGCGTTCAATCAATCGTTTGAGCTTGCGGCGAGGCGAACTCGCGGAGCTGGAACTTGCCGTTGTCGTTGAACAGCCAGTCTTCGAACAGTTCGACCTGGCCGCGCGCATTGAGCAGTTTCGCGGGCGGCAAAGGCAGCGGCGCTGCGCGCCGCAGCGTGGCGAGCGCAGTGCTTTCGGCTTCGTCGTCGCCGTTGGTGCGATACACCGCAGATTGCAATACGTGGCCTTCGCGGTCGACCGTGAAGGAGACCACCACCAGCGAACGCAGCATCGGTTGCAGCGTGCCTTCCAGCACGTAGGACGGATTGCGATCGAGGATGCGTCGCGCGACCGCGATGCGGTATTGATCGAGCGTCAGGCTGTTCACTGCGGCCGGAGGCGTGATGAGTAGCGGCCGATCCGGCGGCGTGATCGTGCAACCGGTTGCCGCCAACGCAATCGCGAGCGTGAGCGCGGCGCCGCGTGCGCGCAATGACCACGCGTGACGGGCGGATGTCGTGCAACGAAGATGACGTGTGCGGGTGAGCATCGCAGGAGAGGCGCCTGAGCAGAATGTCTTTTGATGGTAGTCAAAAGCCGCCAGGTTTCAATGAGCATTGGCCCTGAATGGTCGGTGGCGCACGCTTGCCGTGCGAGCGACGCATGAGCATTGCAGGTGACATAGATGCGCCTGACTGTCTCTGTCAGAATCGTAGTGTTATCGACTTGTGCGATTTTTTAATCGACGGACGCCATGAATAACACCATCACCCCGCCCATCTCGTTGGTCCTCTTCGACCTCGACGATGTGTTGTGTCACTACGATCGTTCGGCGCGCATCGCGCATATTGCGGCGGTCGTGGGCCGCGATGCGCAAGCCGTTCGTCAGGCGATCTGGGACTCGGGTCTGGAAGGACGCGCCGACGCCGGTTTGGTTAGCGATGCAGATTACATTGATGAACTCGGCGCGCTGTTGAACTACCCGCTCACGCTGGACGATTGGCTCAACGCACGTCGTGCCGCGATGACGCCGGACGTCGAGACGATTGCTCTCGCGAAAGCGGTGGCTGCTCACCACAGAATCGCGGTGCTGACCAACAATTGCTGTCTGCTTGCCGATCACATTCATTATCTGTGTCCACCCGTCGCCGAGGTTTTCGGCGCGCAGGTTTACGCCTCGGCTTCGTTCGGCGCCGCCAAGCCTTCCCCTGATCTGTATCGGCGCTGTGTGGCGCATCTTGGCGTGGCGGCTGCAGAGACGTTTTTTATCGACGATGTCGAGGCGAACGTCGCCGGTGCGATCGAGGCTGGACTGCGCGCGTACCGGTTCACGGGTAACGCGGCGCTCGGGCGCGAACTGGCTTACCATCGCTTGCTATAGTCACGCGGCTGCGGACGCTTGCAGTGAGGCGTCCGATGCTGAGCCATCACGAACGTGATGCTCATCCTGCCTCCGCGATCTCGCGGAACATATTCTGCTAGTCCATTCTTGACAAATACCTTGCGATGTAACGCGCTGAAAAATACACAAGGTCTTAAGTAATTGTATTGCGGCTCGGAGTGGAATAGCGTTCAGTAGTACTTTGGGACACCATGTCGGTGCCGGTTTCTGTCGTGGAGAGTGTTGTGAAAAGGTTGAATATTTTGCTTGGAGTGGCAGCTGCTGCGATGGTCTGTGCAAGCGGCGTGACACAGGCAGCACGTGTGGGGGTGTACATCGGGGGTGGAGGCTACTATTACCCGGCGCCGTATTACTACGCGTACCCGCCGGCGGTCGCCGTGCCGGTGCCGGTTCCGGCAGAACCGCAAGAGTACGTGGAGCAAGGTCAGCCGGGCCCGGCGCCGGTGCAGGCAGCGCCTGGACAGCAGAACGGTACCTGGTACTACTGCGACGACTCGAGGACTTACTACCCGTATGTGAAGTCGTGCTCGTCGGGTTGGCGTCCGGTGCCGGCGCAGCAATCGCAAGGTCCTTCAAACTAAAAAGTGCGTTACCGCAAAGAGAAGCAAATGAAATATTCAAGGTTAGCTTTGATTGCCTCGCTGGGTTTGCTCGGCGCGTGCTCGGTCATGCCTCCCGGCCCTAGCGTCATGGCGCTGCCCGGAACCGGTAAGACTTTCGATCAGTTCCGCGCTGACGACAATTCGTGCCGGCAGTTTGCGTTTCAGCAGGTGGGCGGCACGACGACCAACCAGGCGGCGACCAACAGCGCGGTGGGCAGCGCTGTTGTGGGCACGGCGCTCGGAGCGGCGGCAGGTGCGGCCTTCAACGGCGGTGCCGGCGCGGCGGTTGGCGCCGGTGCGGGCCTGCTGGCTGGCACGCTGTTCGGGGCGAGCGCTTCGCAAGGTTCGGCGTACGACGTGCAGCGCCGCTATGACTATGCGTATTTGCAGTGCATGTATGCGAGCGGCGACCGGATTCCGGTGCAGGGCCGCATGCGCACCATCCAGCCTTCCGACGGCGGCGGTTATGTGACCGCACCGCCGCCCCCGCCGCCGGGTTCCCCGCCACCGCCTCCACCCGGGGCGTATTGAGCGGACCGACCTTACCCGCGGTTGTTCACGTGAACGCGGCTGCCGTTTTCAACGGCGGCCGCGTTGTCATTGGAAGCGGGAATTTGACGCTGCTGCACTGAGCCGGCGCCGGCTCGGCGAGCGAATCGGAGATGCGCGTAATGGTCCGAAACATAGCTGAAACACGGCGACGCTAAACCCTTCTACACTGAAGTCGCCTCTCTCAAGGAGGCATCGGTGGAAGGTCTTGATTTGCCCGCTTCGTGCGGGCATTTTTTTGCGCCCGCCACGAGGAGCACGAAGCGCATCGCACAGCGCCAAAGCGACGCGATGCGCGCATGCTTACCGGTGCCAGCCGCCTCCCCATCCGCCGCCCCAGCCAATTCCAACGTTGACCGCCGGCGGGGCATAGTATCCATATGCCGGTCCGTAGCCGTACCCGTACGGCGTGGGTGCGACGACACACCCGCCGAGACTGGCCGCAAGTGCAATAAGCGCGATGACTCTGAGCATGATGACGCCTCCTGTTGAAACTTGGAGCACCCGTTACCGGGTTCGTTCGGGCTGCCCCGAACTGTCGTGTGACGGCGCATTACTGGGCAAATGCTGCGGATTCCGTCTGCCGTGCGGCTGGGCTGCGCGCAGCGCGAGAAAGGGGGCGAGCCCCATTTACAGATGCTTACGTTCCAGCGGGTCTGACGAACGCGGTATCGTTCAGGAAAACGCATGCTCGTTCGTCGCACGTGTCCTTCTGGAAAGTCCCAGGTGTTGCGCGCGCGCTACCTTGCAACGTGCGCGGCGTTGCTATGATGGAGTCACTGTTCCTCGGGAGCGGACACCATGGCGATCAGAGATTTGACCAAAAGCGAGCGGCAGCATGCCGCCATCGCCGAAGCACGCAAGCTGGCAGACAGCGGTGCGTATCACGACTACACAGACATCGAATACGTATTGCGTTTCGACCAGGGATTGTCGGATGTTTCGGCCTTGCTAGACAGCCAGGCCATTCACCGCGATCTGAATCGCCGCTGCGCGGATGCGCGCGAGAAATCGACATTGGTAGCCGTGTGAGCGCGTCGGGGCGCGTTCGGACGGCACCATAAAAAAGGCCCGCCGGTCGAGGCGGGCCAAGCTGAGGAGATTCACACAACATACCTCACGGGGGATGAGGTGAATCCAGTGTAATGATGTCTGGACTACATTGGGTTTTATAAGCTCTTACAGCTATTACGCTCCGTGACGCGATCATGAATGACCTCGTCACGGAGCGTTTTTACTTTGTTGCCGCACGCTCTGCCGCGAGCAATGCGCGCAGCGACCTGAAACCGACCCATCCCCAGTACACGCGATGATGGACGATCCGTCCGGCGGCGATATCCATCATCTCGACCAGATCCACCTGGTCGCCTTCCGGAGTGTGCCGCGGATACTCCCACGTAAGCTGTTTGCCGTTACAGAAGAACGTGCCGGTGCGGTACCAGCGGCCCAGATCGTTGGGCGGCGCGCGCAGGCCGGCTTCGAAGAATGGTTTGATGGCGGCTTTGCCGGTCAGGATGCCGCTCTGGCGGTCCGCCCAGGTTGCGAGGATCAACGGGCTTTCGAGGATGGCGTCGTCGGCGTACAGCGCCATTAATGCGTCGAGATCGCGCGTCTGGACCGACAGGTGCCATTGGTCGTAGATGAGGCGAATCTCGGCTTGCGTGGCTTCGGTCATGGTCGGTGTCCGGCGTCGTTGCGGAACTTCGAGTCTAGGGTGGTCCCCGGACCGGATGCTTCGACGCGTACCGAACGATGCGGACGCCGTTTAGTGAATCACTAACGCGTTCGACTGCACGTTGCCCGCGCCCGAGACGATATTCACACCTACATTGCCGCTGACGTGCGACAACGCACCTGCGCCAAGGGTAGCGGTTGCGATGCCTGTGACCGAGGCGGTTGCGTGTGCATCCTGCAGGGTGTTGACGTCGGCGGAGGGTGAACTGATCAGGACGATCTGATTCGCCTGCGCATTCAACGCGCCCGCGGCGACATTGACGCCGACGTTGCCGGTCGCGCCGCGCAGCACGTCCGCGCCGACGGCTGCCGTCGATGCGGACATCATCACGGTGCCACCCGTTTGCTGGACGCTCGTGAGTTGGGTGGTGCCGAACAGCGAGGTGGCGTCGGGATCAGTGGAGGCCAGCGCGTTCACCAGGGCTGGCGAGGCGCCGATGGCGACGGAAATGAGCAGGGTGAGGACGGGACGAAGTTTCATGTGTGACTCCCAGACGAGTTTTGACGAAACTCGTAGCTGTGATATCGGCGGGGGTGCGGAAAAGTTAAGCAGGGAATTTACGGAGGGAGATGAAGAGCGGGCATCGCGTCAAAAGCAGGGATTTGTGGCGTGTCAATGATGAAGCGGCTGCTGGACGCACGTCGAAGCTTGCTGTGGATTGTTGCGTCAGATGGCGCGGTGCGATGGGCAAGCTGTCAGGCTTATGCCATGTAGGAGCGCGAGGTACGGAGAAGCTCAGTTGCTGCGACGCGGGGAGTTTGCGTCGCGGAGAAAAGGTGGCGGAGGCGGTGAGATTCGAACTCACGGAAGGATTGCTCCTTCGCCGGTTTTCAAGACCGGTGCCTTAAACCGCTCGGCCACACCTCCAGGCCGGAAATTGTAACCCGAAATCTCCCCGCCACGGCAACTCGACACGCAATCACTGCGTGTCCATCACTCCGGATCTTTCAAAAACAACCCCTGCAGATCGTTCAGGAAAGCTTGCCCAAGCGGCGTCGGCGCGATCTTTTCGTAGTCGCGCACGATCAGGCCGCGCCGTTCCGCTTCCTGCAACGCCGGTTCGATCGACGTCATCGACATGCCGGTGCGCTCGATGAACCGATGCACGGGAAACCCCTCCACGAGCCGCAGCGCATTCAACATGAATTCGAACGGCAGATCGCGCGGCGCGACTTCGTTTTCTTCATGCACGGGCGTACCCGCTTTGGCCTGTTCGATGAAGGTGGTGGGGTGCTTGTAGCGCATCTGTCGGACGATGCGGTTCGGAAACGACAGCTTCGTATGCGCGCCCGCACCAATGCCCAGGTAATCGCCAAAGCGCCAGTAGTTGAGGTTGTGCTGGCTCTGGCGATGTGGCTGCGCATAGGCCGAAACCTCGTAGCGCCCGTAACCGGCAGCAGCGGTGCGTTCGTGAATCCAGTCCTGCATGTCGGCCGATGAATCGTCGTCCGGCAGCGCAGGCGGAAATTTCGCAAACAGCGTGTTCGGTTCGAGCGTCAGGTGATACAGCGAAAGATGCGGCGGCGCGAACGACAGCGCGGTTTCGATATCCGCCTGACATTGCGCGAGCGTCTGCTGCGGCAGCGCGAACATCAGATCGAGATTGAAGTTGTCGAAGGTGGTGGCCGCGACTTCCACCGCGTGGCGCGCTTGCGCCGCGTCGTGAATCCGCCCGAGGGCCTTCAGATGCGCTTCGTTGAAACTCTGGATGCCGACGGACAGCCGGTTCACACCGCTCGCGCGAAACTGCGCGAACTTGTCCGCCTCGAACGTACCGGGGTTGGCTTCGAGCGTGATCTCGGCATCGGCGTCGAGCCGCAACAGCGCGCGCACGTCGGAGAGCAGCCGGTCGAGTCCCGCCGCCGACAACAGGCTCGGCGTACCGCCGCCGATAAACACCGTATGCACCTGGCGGCCCCACACAAGCGGCAACGCCAGTTCGAGGTCGGTGCGCAGCGCGTCGAGGTAGTCGTTCTCGGGGAACGCGTCGCCTTTCCACTCGTGTGAATTGAAGTCACAGTAAGGACACTTGCGCACGCACCACGGGAAGTGCACATACAGCGCGAGCGGCGGCAGGGACGTGAGGTGGATGCGGCCGGGTGCCGTAAAAGCCTTGATCACGCCGGCATCGCTCCGGCCGGCCGGCACGATAGGAATCACGCTTCCTCCGTCAGACGCGCGAGCAGTTGCCGCAACGCGATCGCGCGATGGCTGCTGGTGTTTTTCACGGCCGGATCGAGTTCGGCAGCGGTTGCGTTCAGGTCCGGCAGGAAAAAGTACGGATCGTAGCCGAAACCATGCACTCCGCGCGCCACGTCGACGATCAGCCCAGGCCAGCGGCCCTCGGCGATCAGCGGCTCGGGGTCGTCAGCGTGACGCACGAGCACGAGTGCGCAGAAATAGTAGGCGCGGCGGTCTGCCTGCCCCTGCAGTTGCTCGACGAGATGCGCGTTGTTTGCCGCGTCGCTCTTCGAGCCGCCGGCCCGTTGCGCATAGCGCGCCGAATACACGCCAGGCGCGCCACGCAGAGCCCGCACGCAGAGTCCGGAATCGTCGGCGAGCGCCGGTAGCCCGGTGAGCTTTGCCGCATGCCGCGCCTTCGTCAGCGCATTCTCGACGAAGGTCGGATACGGCTCGTCTGCTTCCGGCACGTTGAGCGTGCCTTGCGCAATCAGTTCGATGCCGGCTGCACCCAGAAGGGCCGCGAACTCGCGCAGCTTGCCCGCGTTGTTCGAGGCCAGCACCACCTTGCCGAGTCCGGCGGATGCGGCTGCAGCGCTCGAGGTCTGCGAAGCCGCGTTGCCGGCGTGTTGACGATCACTCACCCTTCAGCTCCAGCGCTTCCTTCTGTTTCGCGACCAGCGTGCTGATGCCGTCGCGGGCAAGATCGAGCAGCGCGTTCATTTCGTCGCGCGAGAACGGCGTGCCTTCGGCCGTTCCCTGAATTTCGACGAAGCCGCCTTTGCCGGTCATCACCACGTTCATGTCGGTGTCGCACTGCGAATCTTCGTCGTAGTCGAGATCCAGCACCGGCAGGCCGTTGTACACGCCCACCGAAATCGCCGCGACGAAGTCCGTAATCGGCGAGCTTGCGATTTTGCCGCTCGCGAGCAGCTTCGTCACCGCATCGTGCGCGGCCACGAATGCGCCGGTGATGCTGGCTGTACGGGTGCCGCCGTCGGCCTGGATCACGTCGCAATCGATATTCATCGTACGTTGACCGAGCTTCTCCAGATCGAACACCGAGCGCAACGCGCGCCCGATCAGCCGCTGGATTTCCTGGGTGCGGCCGGTCTGCTTGCCGCGCGCGGCTTCGCGGTCGTTACGGGTGTTGGTGGCGCGCGGCAGCATGCCGTATTCCGCCGTGAGCCAGCCCTGGCCGCGATCGCGCAGGAAGCCGGGGACGCTTTCGGCCACGCTCGCGGTGCAGATCACCTTGGTGTCGCCGAATTCGACCAGCACCGAACCCTCCGCATGCTTCGTGTAGTGGCGCGTGATGCGCACATCGCGCAACTGGTCGGCGCGGCGGCCGCTGGGTCGGCCTTGGGAAATCGAGGTGGTGTCGGTCATCGTTCGGGATCGGTGGGGAAAGAGGGCGGGAGGAAACCGCGATTTTACCGCCGATCGGTCTGCCCGGCTCTCCGCACGCTCCGGAAGTCTCCGCTGGACGGCCCCTTTCGCCAAAAATGGGATAATGCCGGATCCACGCCCCGCGTCTCGTACACGCCGGGCGATTCGACTCTTCCGGCCAGCCCATCCAACGGTACGGCCTCCATCGCGAGACAAATGATGATCTACAGCATGACGGGCTATGCGAGCGCCACGCGCGAACTCGCAGCGGCCTCAGGCAACGGCGGCGTGAGCGTGTCGGTCGAACTGCGCACGGTGAATTCGCGCTTCCTCGATCTGAACTTCCGGATGCCCGAAGACGTGCGGGTCTGTGAGCCGACCCTGCGCGAAATGCTGATGAACAAGCTCTCGCGCGGCAAGGTCGATATCCGTATCAATCTGCAGCGTAGCGAACAGTCGGCCAACGCCGGCGCGATCAATCATGATGCGCTCACCCAGCTCGCGCTGCTGGAACGCGCGGTCGTCAACGCGTTTCCGGAAGCCGGCCGCCTGCGGACCGGCGAAATCCTGCGCTGGCCGGGTGTGCTGACCGAAAGCAGCGTGTCTGCCGAAACGCTGCGTGATGCGGTGCTCGCTTGTGGCAAGCAGGCGGTGATCGATCTGATCGACGTGCGCGCCCGCGAAGGCGCGCAACTGGCAACGATGCTGCTCGCCAACGTCACGGAAATGGAAGCGATTGTCGCGAAGATCACGCCGCTCGTGCCGGAGCTCATCACCCGGCATCAGCAGAAGATCGTCGAGCGGCTGCAGGAAGCGCTGGGCATTGCCGCGCCGGATACGGTGACCACCAGCATCTCGCGCGAAGAAATCGCCGAGCGTATCCGTCAGGAAGTGACGATGTACGGCATCCGTATTGACATCACTGAAGAACTCTCGCGCCTGACCGCGCATCTGAACGAAACGCGTCACGTGATCGAGAAGGGCGGCAAGGTAGGCAAGCGTCTCGACTTCATGATGCAGGAACTCAATCGCGAAGCGAATACGCTCGGCTCGAAGGCCGCCGCGAAGGAACTGGCGGATTCGTCGATGACCCTCAAGCTGCTCATCGAACAGATGCGCGAGCAGGTACAGAATCTGGAGTAATTTTCGAGCCACCCTCGGACAACGATTGCAATGACCGACCACACACGCGAAAGCAGCGCACCGCGCAACCCTTACGCCGGGGCGTATCCCGGCAACCTGTTCATGGTGGTCGCGCCTTCGGGCGCGGGCAAATCGACGCTCGTCAATGCGCTGCTGGCAGGCGACGAAGCGATCCGCCTGTCGATTTCCTATACGACGCGCCCGCCGCGTCCAAAGGAAAAGGACGGCGAGCATTACCACTTCACGACGGTCGACGATTTCCTCAAACGTCACGCAGAAGGCGAGTTCCTCGAAAGCGCGGAGGTGCATGGCAACTACTATGCGACCTCGCGTCTGTGGATCGAAGAGCAGATGAAAAGCGGCCATGACGTGCTGCTCGAAATCGACTGGCAGGGCGCGCAACAGGTGAAGAAACAGTTTCGCAATGCTGTCGAGATTTTTATTCTGCCGCCGTCGCTCGAAGCGCTGGAAGAGCGTTTGAGAAAGCGCGGTCAGGATGAGCCGAACGTCATCACGCGGCGCCTGCTTGCGGCAGGGAGCGAGATCGCGCATTCGGCTGAAGCGGAGTACGTGGTGATCAACGAGAATTTCGACCGCGCACTGGCGGAGTTGCAGTGTCTCGTTGCCTCGACGCGCTTGCGCTTCGCCTCGCAATACGCACGCCACACGGACCTTTTTGTGCAGCTTGGCATCCACCTCCCGCACGCGTGATCGCGGCGAGGTCCTGAGCACATAAGGTAGAATAAGCGACATACTGAGAAGGAATCCAACATGGCCCGCATTACCGTCGAAGACTGTCTGAAACAGATCCCGAATCGTTTCGAACTGGCACTTGCCGCAACTTATCGCGCACGCCAGCTTGCGCAAGGGCACACGCCGAAGATCGAAAGCCGCGACAAGCCCACCGTTGTCGCGCTGCGTGAAATCGCGGCAGGCCAGGTTGGCGTCGAAATGCTGAAGAAGGTGCCGGTCTAAGGTACGCTTCATCCGTATTCGATTGCCATGTAATTCATCACACGCGTGCAGACCGGCGTCCAACCTGATACGGAGGCGAACATGAGCACCAATCCCTCGCCCGCCGTTACGGAAGTGGAGCACGAAGCTCACGAAGGCGACTCCCCGGCTTCTGCACGCAAGTACATCGACGCGGTCCTCGAACAGTCGTTTCGCCATCTGTTCGGGCCGACCGCCACGCCGGAGCAGCCGCGCCGGCACGACGTCGTTTCCATTGCCAAGCTGACTTCCGCCTTGTCCGGCTATCTTTCGCCGGAAGAGATCAAGGACGTCAAGGCGGCTTTCCACTTCAGCGACGAGGCCCACCTCGGCCAGTATCGCCAGAGTGGCGAGCCCTACATCACGCATCCGGTTGCTGTCGCGGAGACCTGCGCCAGCTGGAAGCTCGACGCCCAGTCGATCATGGCGGCGTTGCTGCATGACGTGATGGAAGACCAGGGCGTGACCAAGGCGGAACTTGCCGAGCGCTTTGGGGCGAAGGTCGCGGAACTGGTTGACGGCTTGTCGAAACTGGACAAGATGGAGTTCCGGAATCGCGAGGAAGCGCAGGCGGAAAATTTCCGCAAGATGCTGCTCGCCATGGCGCGCGACGTGCGCGTGATTCTCGTCAAGCTCGCCGACCGGCTGCACAACATGCGCACCCTCGGTGCGGTGCCGCCGGAAAAGCGCCGCCGCGTAGCCCGCGAAACGCTGGATATCTACGCGCCGATCGCCCACCGGCTGGGTCTGAACAATACCTACCGCGAGCTGCAGGACCTGAGCTTCGCGAATTTCAATCCGCATCGGTACGCCACGCTCGAAAAAGCCGTCAAGGCGGCGCGCGGCAACCGGCGCGAAGTGGTTGGCAAGATCCTGGAATCGGTGCAGCGCGCCATTGCGGACGCGAGGCTCGACGCCGAAGTCACCGGCCGCGAAAAGACCATCTTCAGCATCTACAAGAAGATGCGCGACAAGCAGTTGTCGTTCTCGCAGGTGCTCGACGTGTACGGTTTTCGCGTCGTGGTCGAGAGCGCGCTGGAGTGCTACACCTGCATCGGCGCGCTGCATGCGCTCTACAAGCCGGTGCCGGGGAAATTCAAAGACTACATCGCCATTCCGAAGGTGAACGGCTACCAGTCGCTGCACACCACGTTGGTGGGCCCATTCGGCGCGCCCATCGAATTTCAGGTGCGCACGCGCAAGATGCACGAGATCGCCGAAGCGGGCGTGGCGGCGCACTGGCTGTACAAGAACGGCGGCGCCGACCTGAACGACGTGCAAAAACGCGCGCATCAGTGGCTCAAGTCGCTGCTCGACATCCAGAGTGAAGCGGGCGATTCGAGCGAATTCCTCGAGCACGTGAAGATCGATCTGTTCCCGGATGCGGTCTATGTGTTCACGCCGAAGTCGAAGATCATGGCGCTGCCGCGCGGTGCCACCGCGCTCGACTTCGCGTATTCGATCCACAGCGACCTGGGCAACCAATGCGTCGCGGTGAAGATCAACAATGAATTGCTGCCGCTGCGCACTGAGTTGAAGAGCGGCGATATCGTCGAAGTGATCACCGCGCCGTATTCCAAGCCGAATCCCGCCTGGCTCGGGTTTGTGCGAAGCGGCAAGGCACGTTCGGCGATCCGCCACTATCTGAAGACCATGCGGCTGAACGAGTCCGTGCAACTGGGCGAGCGGCTCGTCGATCAGGCGCTGAAGGGCTACGACCTGGCGCTGTCGGATGTGACGCCGGAAGCCTGGGAAAAGCTCGTGCAGTGGACCGGCAACAAGAGCCGGCAGGAAATTTTTGCGGATATCGGCCTCGGCCGGCGCGTGGCGGCGGTCATGGCCAAGCGCATCGAGGTGCTGATGAACGGCCACGATGCCGACGACGACAGCCCGCGCTCCGAATCCGGTCACACATCGCACCCGCCGCCGGTGGTGATCACCGGTACGGAAGGGATGTCCGTCCAGTTGTCGGCGTGCTGCCGCCCGATTCCGGGCGACGACATCATGGGCTATATCGGCATCGGCCTGGGCATGGCTATCCATACCACTGATTGCCGCGTGGCCCAGCGCATTCACAAGCGCGATCCGGGCCGCTGGATCGACGTGGCGTGGGCGCCGCAGCCGGGACGTCTGTTCGACGTGGCGGTGAAGGTGCTCGTGAAGAATACCAAGGGCGTCTTCGCCCGCGTGGCGGCGGATATCACATCCGCCGACGCGAACATCGTCCACATCGCCATGGACGAAGACCTGTCGCAGGAATCCACCGTCTTGCGCTTCGTGATTCAGGTCAGCGACCGGGTGCATCTCGCCAATGTGATGCGCCGCGTCCGGACGAACCCGGACGTGATGCGCATCGCGCGCGAGCGGCCGAGCGAGGAAGGGCATCATCGTCACGACGGCGGTATGCGCATCGATCGCGAACGCGCCGATTACTGACATTGAGCCCGCGCTTCACCACGTAAGTCTGAACACTCACGCCGGATTCGAGTCTCACCCTGTTCTTGAGGGGGAATGCGATGAACGTAGCTGACCTGACCGGTATGCCGCTCGACTATTGGGTGGCGCGCAGCCTGCACGGCGTCGTGCGCGAAATTCACTTTACCGACAGCGGAGAGACCGTTTCGATTCGTGGCGAGGATCACGGGCGCCCATGGGATGGACGCTTCACGCCATCGACGTCGTGGGAGGCTGCCGCGGTCGTGTTGGAGCGCGCCCAGCGGCTGGAGGTGCGCGAACATGTCAATCGGCAGAACGCGTACTGCATCGCAGATTTCGAAGGCGGTCACAGGACCGCAGAGGGGCGCGGCGATACGCTGCGTGTCGCGCTGCTGCGCGCGTTTGTGGCCAGCCGCTTCGGCGATACCGTGGATGACGTGCTGCAGCAGTCTCAGGCGCTCGCCGGCCTAAGCGCGGAGCCTATCAGCGAAGAGACCAAGTATCTGGTTGCCGAAGACATCCCGAAGCCCGACGGGCAGATCGGCGACATTCAGTCGGCGCCCCGCTGAAGGGGCTGTAAGGACGGATTTGAAGGAGCGGGCGCATCCGATGCTTCGGACATCAGCAATGGTCGCCGCACCGGATATACCGCACGCCATCCGTCGAACCAAAAACAAAGGGCCTTCCAGATGGAAGGCCCTTTATAGGTGGTGCGGCTGGCAGGATTCGAACCCACGACCCCTTGGTTCGTAGCCAAGTACTCTATCCAACTGAGCTACAGCCGCACGCTAAAACAGATACAACGCAGGTATAAGAACAAACCCGGTGAAACGAAAGGGCCTCCCCGGAGGGAGGCCCTCGAAATAAGTGGTGCGGCTGGCAGGATTCGAACCCACGACCCCTTGGTTCGTAGCCAAGTACTCTATCCAACTGAGCTACAGCCGCACGCAGAAACGGGATTATAGCAAAGCTTCAAAAAAAGGGAAGCCTCAAACTGCGATTTGTCTCATTGTCCTGATCGTGTAACCTTGATAGGCAGGGTTCGCTGCAGTCTATGGAAGATCATGAACAAGGCCTTTGTCAAAGAGTCGAGTGAGGAAGATGACGACGACCTCGACGTCGCGCAACCTGGAATTCCCGCAGGTGCGAAAAACTACATCACTCCCGCAGGCTATCGCCGGATACGTGATGAACTGCTCCATCTGCTCGACGAGGAGCGTCCGGAAGTCGTGAAGCTGGTGTCGTGGGCGGCTTCGAACGGCGATCGTTCGGAAAACGGCGATTACATCTATGGAAAACGGCGTCTGCGCGAAATTGACCGGCGTATCCGCTTTCTGACCAAACGGTTGGACCTGGCGGAGATTGTCGACAGCAGCAAGCAGGAAAACGTCGATCAGGTGTTCTTCGGCGCCGCCGTCGACTACGCGACGCAGGACGGCGAAATGCATACGGTGACGATTGTCGGCATCGACGAGGTCGACCTGGATAACGGGCGGGTGAGCTGGATTTCGCCCGTTGCGCGGGCGCTGGTGAAGGCCAGGATCGGCGACCAGGTCACGCTGCACACGCCGGCGGGGCCCGAACCGATCGACGTGATCGACGTCCGCTATCCGCCGCCCGACACGGGCGGTTGACGGGGCATTGGGGCCTTGCGGTGTCGCTGTCATGGGCGCGGCGCCTTCCGGCCGTTGTCCCGTCACCCTGGCATTCCTGCCTGTCTGGAAACGAAAAAAGGCGCCGCAAGCGGCGCCTTCCAATACTGCGACAACCTGTTGCTTTAGAAGCGGGTACGCAGACCGGCGGTCACCGCAACCTGGTTGTTGTTGCCCGAAGCGGTCAGACCGTTGATGTCCGCGTTCAGACCCGAACCGTCCTGGATCACGTGCTGGTATTCGCCTTGCAGATACACGTCCGTGCGCTTCGAGAGGGCATACGAAGTTTGCAGGTTGACCTGGTTCCACTTCGGATTCGTACCGTCGATGCTCGACTGCGTGAACGTGTAGCCACCCGCGACGCTCAGCGCCGGCGTGATCTGGTAACGGCCGTTCACTTCGAAGTTCTGGAAGTGGCCGCTCGTTGCACCCAGCGGAACCGTCGCCGACGTGCCTGCGGAACCAGCCGCAATACCCGTGAAGTCGTTCAGGTTAGATTGCGTGTACAGGAAACCTGCCGTTGCCGGGCCAAACGTGTAGTTCACGCCTGCACCGAACGTGCGTTGGCGGCCGGCGATCAGCGGGTTGTCGCCACCGACTGCGCCGTTGGGGCCGTTCGTGACCGCGCCGAGTGCGCTCAGCGTGTTATTCAGTTGCAGGTATGCAGCAGCGACGTTCAGGCCGCCGTAGTTATACGACGCGCCAAGGCTGTAGGCACGGTTGTTCGAGAATTCGCCGGCTGCGTTCGAGAAGCCATACAGGCCGCCGAACTTGAAGCCGCCGTAGTTCGCGCTCTGGTACTTGATCGAGTTGTCGACGCGGAACGAGTTGTCCATGTTGTCGTTGTCGAACGGGTGAGCCGTGAACGTGCCGCCGTATTGCGTGCCGGTCAGTGCCAACGGGCCGAGATAATCGACTGCGCTGTCATATTGGCGACCGAGCGTGACGGAGCCGAACTGGTCGCTGGCCAGACCAACGAATGCCTGACGGCCAAATTCGCGGCCCCCTTGGCGCAGCGAACCGTTCATGACGTTAAAGCCGTTTTCCAATGTGAAGATTGCCTTCAGACCGCCGCCCAGGTCTTCAGAGCCGCGCAGACCCCAGCGGCTCGTGCTGATTGCGCCGTCGGTTGCTTGCCAGTTCGAATGACCGGCTTGATTGTTCGTGTAGGTAATGCCTGCATCGATCAGGCCGTACAGCGTCACGCTGCTTTGTGCATGAGCTGCAGTGGCGAAAACGCCCGTGAGGGCCGCGACCATGAGTGTCTTTTTCATCTTTGTAACTCCAGGAACAGGATGGGCTCGAGAGGCCCAGGCTTCGAGGAAACGTCACGCCTACGCTGCGAGAGGCGATGTGACCTGCGTGAAAACGCGCGATACATCAAGCGCGCTCGTTTCCAGACAGGCAAAGTGTAGGGACGCGGGTCGGCCAGAAGGCATTCCGATTTACGCAATAAAGTATTACTTGACGCGCAATTATTGGCGGGTTTGATCGGTGCCTTGCTGGGAAAGGAATTACGCAGAGAACGCGGATGGGGCAGGGATGTGTCAACCTACGCGCGTTGCTCAATTACTACATCAAGCGATGTAAAAAAACAACGCGAAAAGTAAGGACGATGCCGATTGTTGTCGTAAGGGCAATTGATGATTGTCGATTGTGCGGCAAATCATCAGAGAATTCAGGGATATACTGACCTTTCTGCTTTTCGAAGCAGACTTTTTCGTTGCCGAAAAAGATCTCCAAACCTTTGTCGGCGCGACTTCCCAGTCGCGCTTTTTTTTGCATGCAATTCTGCTGCGTTCTTTCTAGCGAATCGGGGCAGCCAGGCCGGCCGGCGCATAAACCGTGGCGATTGCCACGCTCCAGTCTTCCATTACATAGTGACGGGCGTCCATGGGGGAAGACAGCAAGTTTTGCCAATGATCTCCGTGCCACATTGGGTCGAAGTCGAAAGCGGAGCCTGGTGCCGTTGTCTGCCTGATCGCCGCTGTGCGTGCCGTGGAGCGTGAGCGGCCAAGCCAGGCGGTGAAGCGGCGGTAGACATTCCGTAGCATGGCGATCTCCTGATACAACCTGCGTGGAATCATCATGATTGGAGGCCCGCGTCGTAACAAGTCGGACAAACACTTACGAATGTCATGATTTGTTACAGATAACGGAAAAATTTCCTGTGATGATCCGGGTGCTCCATTTCAAAAGTAAAAACGACGCGTAACCTATTCAGTTGTTACTTAATCATTGAGCGGTTATTGAGCCAAATCAGTTGCTATTTCGTTCAGGTTTAAATGGATCAGCGCCTATTCATAATTCGCTTGACGGCCAATCTTTCTTCCCCGTATAACGGCAATGCTGAATTTCCGATTGGCAGATGTGATGATGCAGTGTTCCCGCGTACCATCTATTCAGGTCTATCGTAATCGGCGTTAGGGCACTGCCCGCTTTAATCATAAATCTCGAGGAAAACTGGAATATGGAAACTGGTATCGTAAAATGGTTCAACGATGCTAAGGGCTTTGGCTTCATCACGTCGGACTCTGGCGGTGAGGATCTGTTCGCTCACTTCTCCGAAATTCGCAGCGAAGGTTTCAAGTCGCTTAAGGAAAACCAGCGCGTTTCCTTCGAAGTGAAGATGGGTCCGAAGGGCAAGCAGGCAGCGAACATCCAGCCTGTGTGAGCGGTACCGGCCGCGCAGTCACACGTCTCGCATCGCGGCGCGAAGAAAAAGCCCTCGCTTGGTCGAGGGCTTTTTCGTTTTCTGTATATCGCGCGTTCAAAGTTTATGGCGTCGGCGTGGGATGGTTTGCTTAGGGTTTTCGAGTATAAAAATGCCGCGCTTTCATATTCATTGGACATAAAAATATAATCTCCCGTCGCAGTCAAGCACCGCCAGCACAGGTGTCATTGCCGCGCGACGCTCACGCCGGCGCTAAAAACGGTGATGCCGCCCGCATGTCTGGGTGTCAACTGGTGCATACTTGCCGCAAGCTACGCATCCAAATTTATCCTGCCCCATGTCTGAACAGTTTTTGCAGAATCCCGCGATCGATATGCCGATCGCGTTCGTCGATCTCGAGACCACAGGCGGTTCGACTGGCGAGCATCGCATTACCGAGGTCGGTGTCGTCGAAATAGGTCCAGAGGGCGTGTCGCGCTGGAGTACGCTGGTCGACCCGCAGCAATCCATTCCGCCGTTTATTCAGCAACTGACCGGCATCACTGACGCAATGGTGCGCGGCGCGCCCACCTTCGACGCCATTGCGCCCGCTCTGTTCCAGCGGTTGGACGGCAAGCTGTTTATTGCCCATAACGCGAGTTTCGATCGTGGTTTCTTGCGCAGCGAATTTCGCCGTGCGGGCCTTGCCTTCAATCCGGACGTGCTGTGTACGGTGCGTCTGTCGCGCGCGCTGTTTCCGGCGGAAAAACGTCATGGACTCGACGCGCTCGTCGAGCGTCACGCGTTAGTGCCGTCCGACCGGCACCGTGCGCTGGCCGATGCCGATCTCCTGTGGCAGTTCTGGCAGCGTCTGCACGGCCTTGTGCCGGTCGACGTGTTGCGGGCGCAGATCGAGCGCACGCTGCGCCGTTACCGTCTGGCGGGCGAGATCACCGAAGATTTGCTCGACACGGCGCCGGTGGGCTGTGGTGTTTATGCGTTCTTCGGGGAAGAGGATGCGGCGCTGTATGTCGGCAGAAGTGTGCGGGTTCGGCAGCGCCTGCGCTCGCATCTGACCGGCGAGCGGCGCTCGTCGAAAGACCTGCGGTTGGCTCAGCAGGTGCGGCGGGTCGAATGGTTGGCGACGGGTGGCGAACTTGGCGCCATGCTGGCAGAGGCGCAATGGATCGCCACGCTGCGTCCCGGGCAAAACCGTCTGCCGCGGGTCTCGAAAAGCGATCCCGTCGATGCCCCCTGGCCGTTCGACGGGCCGATCGTCTTTGAAGAGCGCGACGCGGAACTGCAGGCGCGCGCCTTTCACGTGGTTGACCGGTGGCGTTATGTCGGCCACGCCCCGTCGCTTGCGCAGGCCGCGAGCCTGCACGCGTCGAGCGTGACCGCGGCCGCTTTCGAGCTATCCACCTACCGCATTCTGCAGACGCATCTCGCGCGTGGTTTGCGGATGATGCCGCTTGGCGTCTCGGCTATCGCGGATTCTGTCGGTGCGGGCGCTGCGAGCATCGCCTAGCCAGTCGCGCCGACTCCGCCCGATTCGCACACGTGACCGAGCGCGTGCGTGAGCGCGCCGGTGCGCGCCGAGTCGTAGCGCGTCAACGTTTTCCAGTTAGCAATGCCTTGAGCGACGCGTGACGGGCAGTCGGGCGCCGCGCGCAGTGGTTGCACGCGTGCGAGCCCAGCGATCATCGACTGGGTCAACTGGTCCAGCTGAGGCCGGGTGCTGGTAGCAAGGTCAGGCGGCGCGCCCTCGGGCGCCCGGGTACTGCGCCACGTGGCGAACAGCGCATTCTGCACCTCCTTGCTGGCATCGATCTGGTCTCGAAAGAACGCGCGGGCGAATTCGGGATCCACTTGTGCGGCAGCAGCGCGTTTGGCGACGTCGGCAAGTAACGCGGCCTCACGTGGCGGGTCGGTGATCTCCTGGTGATTGGCCCATTTCCAGCGCGCCACCGGCTCGGCCAGCGCAAGCCTTTGCGAGACGAGCGAAATCAGATTGGTCAGCGCGGTGTCGTCGCTATCTGCACGAGCGGGTGCCGGCGTGAGCGTCAACGCGGCACACAACGTGAGCGCGGCCAGCGCGCCACTGCGATACAAGCGATTCATGAGGGAATGGCGACCGAAAGGTCGAAGCGGAAAAGCCTGAAGAATAAACGAAGCGCGGTGGAAGCGGTGCGGCGCTGCTTGCAAGACGCGCGACCACCCGCGCCGCAGCTGACGACCCAGCGCGGGACGATCGACTAGCGCGGTGCGCAAGCACTCGCGTAGTTCGCGCGCATGCACTGACGGGCGACGCACACGGCGCGTCTCCCGAATGTTGCAGCACGCGGGCTAGCAGTTACTTCTGCTCGCACGACTTGCGTTGTTCGTCGAAGAACGCACGAACATGCTCAGGCAGTTCGGCGCCCAGAAACTCAACGCCAGCGGGTTCCGGATCCGGACTGAAGACTTTATCCGGGGTCGGAAGTTTGGGCGGTTTGGCATCCATGATCTTTCTCCTCTACGGACCGATTATCTGCCTCGGTCCCCGTTTTACACCAGTGCTGCAAACCCATAACGCTGCTTTTCATTGGCCATTTGTTGCTTTATCGGCACAGAGTGACTTTGCTTGAATGGGTTTGAATAAAATTTACCGGTTGTCCTGCATGACGAACGATCGCACTGATTTTGTCAGTGTCGTTTGCGCGGTGTTGCTCACGTCGACTGACCACTCACGACATGCAGTTGCGGCAACCTGTCGTACAGCATCTCGAACCTGTTCGCCTCATCACTGTGAAGCTCGCAAGCGTCAGTGACTCGCACTAGAACATCCTACCGTCAAATGCGTTTTACCCTGTTCCTGTAGTACTCATTGATGCGGTGCAGCGTAGTCTGCCATCTCATGATTGCCGCGATCTGAAACCCATCGGCAGGTTATCAGGACCCTTAATCAATCTGTTTCGCTGCAGTGCACACACGTCGAAAAAGTGACTTGGCGTGTATTGCATTCGCGCGCCGCGTCATTCAACCGGGCAGAATGACGCCCTCATTTTTTTGTTAACGATGAATTAGCGCATTCCGTTGACGCGTTTGACGATCTTTTACTTAACCATATGAAAAGACGAATACAGATGAGAGCGAAATTGAATGCGGTGTGCAATTGCTCCCCACGGAAACGGTTTCATCAATTAGCCTGACTATTAAATACATTTGAGTTTTTCGGTGCAGAGATGTGCTTGCGCGTCACGACGCGGCCCGTTGTGGCTCGGTGACGCCGAGACGCCGAGACGCCGCGACGCTCCGCTTACAACGCCAGCCGTTCCCTGAGATATCCCGCTGTGCGGCTGGCGTCGACACGCGCCACCTCGGCCGGCGTGCCGTTCGCCACCACCTTGCCGCCTGCTTCGCCGGCTCCTGGTCCCACGTCGATGATCCAGTCGCTTTGTGCCGCGACGCGCATGTCGTGTTCGACGACCACCACCGCATTGCCCGCATCTGCGAGACCCTGTAGCTGCACCATGAGCCGGTCGACGTCGGCGGGGTGAAGGCCGGTGGTCGGTTCGTCGAGGATATACAGCGTGTCGCCGCGTTGCGCGCGTTGCAATTCGGTGGCGAGCTTGATGCGCTGTGCTTCGCCGCCAGACAACTCCGTGGCCGGCTGGCCGAGCCGCAGATAGCCGAGCCCGATGTCGCGCAACACGGTGAGCGCGCGCATCACGTGCGGTTCTGCGGCGAACAGGTCGCAGGCGGCGTCGACGGTCAGCGCGAGTACTTCGGCGACGTTCCTGTCGCGCCACTTGATCTCGAGTGTCTGCGGGTTGTAGCGGGTGCCGTGGCACGTCGAGCAGGGCGCATAGACGCTGGGCAAAAACAGCAATTCGACGCTGACGAAGCCTTCTCCCTCGCACGTGGCGCAGCGTCCTTGCGCGACGTTGAACGAGAAGCGTCCGGTGCTGTAGCGTCGCTTGCGCGCGGCGGGTGTCGCGGCGAACAGCTTGCGCACATGATCGAAAAGGCCGGTATAGGTGGCAAGATTGGAGCGCGGCGTGCGGCCGATCGGCTTCTGGTCGACCCGCACCAGCCGGCGCACGGCTTCCATGCCGGCGACGATCTGACCGCTGGTCGGCACAACGGGCGTGGTGAAGAGCGGATCCTGCTCGTCGTCGTCAGCGGTCTCGATGACGCGTCCCAGCCGATTCGCAATGAGTTCCGGCAACGCCTGGCTGACCAGACTCGACTTGCCGGACCCTGATACGCCGGTGACGGTGGTGAAGCAACCCAGCGGAAATGCCACATCGAGCCCATGCAGGTTGTTGCGGGTGACGTGGGCGAGCCGCAGCCAGCCGCGTGGTGTGCGGGGCGTACGTGAGTTCGGTGCGGGCGCGGCGAAAAGGTGGTGCCGCGTCTGCGATGCTTCGACTGCCGCGAGTCCGGCGGGCGGCCCGCTGTAGATCACGTGCCCGCCGGCTTCTCCTGCGGCCGGCCCGACGTCGACGAGCCAGTCGGCGCGGCGCATCATCTGCAGATCGTGTTCGACGATGAACAGTGAGTTGCCGGCGGCCTTGAGGCGCTGCAACGCTATGAAAAGCGCTTCGCCGTCGGCCGGATGGAGTCCTGCGGAAGGCTCGTCGAGCACATAAACGACGCCGAACAACTGCGACGACAACTGCGTCGCGAGCCGCAAGCGCTGCAGCTCACCTGAGGAGAGCGTCGGCGTGCTGCGTTCCAGCGCGAGATAGCCGAGCCCGAGATCGATCAGGGTGGACAGGCGTTCCAGCAGTTCGACGGCGATCCTTTGAGCGGCGAGGCGCTTTTCCTCCGAGAGATTCGGTGTGCGTCGAACGTCCGGCGCCGCCTCATGCGCTGAGCCGCCGGTGGCGACCCGACGGGCGCTCGCATCGCGCCGGGCAGGTTTGCTGAGCACATTGCTGTTCGTCGCGGCGCTGGAGTCTGGCCACACGCCCTGCGCCACCGGTTCGAGGATGGCCGCCAGGCGGGCGAGCGGAAGTTGCGCCATCTCGCCGATATCGAAGCCCGCGAAGGTCACCGACAGCGCTTCCTTCTTCAGGCGCTTGCCATGGCACGACGGACATTCGCTGCTGATCATGAATTGCGCGACGCGCTTTTTCATCAGCGGGCTTTGTGTATTCGCGAAGGTGTGCAGGACGTAGCGCCGCGCGCCGCTGAAGGTGCCCTGGTAGCTCGGCTCCGCCTTGCGTTTGAGCGCTGCTCGGGTTTCCTTCGGCGAGAAGCCGGCGTAGACGGGGACGGTCGGCGTCTCGTCGGTGAAGAGGATCCAGTCGCGGTCTTTCTTCGGCAGATCGCGCCACGGGGTGTCGACGTCGTAGCCGAGCGTCACGAGGATGTCGCGCAGGTTTTGTCCGTGCCATGCGGGTGGCCACGCGGCGACGGCGCGCTCGCGAATCGTCAGCGAGTCGTCGGGCACCATCGATCTTTCGGTGACCTCGTAGACCCGACCGAGGCCGTGACAGGTCGGGCAGGCACCCTGCACCGTATTCGGCGAGAAGTCTTCCGCGTACAACATGGCTTGTCTGGGCGGATAGCTGCCGGTCCGCGAATACAGCATACGCACGAGACTGGATAGCGTCGTGACGCTGCCGACCGAGGATCGCGCGCTCGGGGTGCCGCGCTGCTGTTGCAAGGCGACCGCGGGCGGCAGGCCTTCGATGGCATCCACGTCCGGCGCGCCAACCTGTTCGATCAGGCGACGCGCGTACGGCGCCACTGACTCGAAGTAGCGCCTCTGCGCTTCGGCATAGAGCGTGCCGAACGCCAGCGACGATTTGCCGGAGCCCGACACGCCGGTAAACACGACTAGCGCGTCGCGGGGGATCTCGACGTCGACATTCTTCAGATTGTGTTCGCGGGCGCCGCGGACGCGCACGAAGCCTGTGGGGGCGACGGTGGTGGGTGCAGTCCGCTGCGTTGCAGTGGTCGTGCGCGAAGGCGTCTTTTTGTCGGAAGAGGTCATGCCAAACTATAACGGGTTGGCGTATTGGCATCCGGATCGCGCGGTGAACGCTAGCTGGAAAGCAAAAAGCCCAGTCGTAAGGACTGGGCTTTTTGCTTGAATCTTGTGGTGCCGGAAAGAGAAATCGAACGTCGAACTTTACCCGATCCGGTCAGGGGCGCATGTCGGCCTGAGAGCCTTACTGTACAAGGGTTTGCGGTCTCCGGCAATAGGCCGTGCGGTCTAGGGTCCCTTGGGGCCTGTGGTAACTCGGGGGCCTGTCTTTATGGTAACCCGTGGGGACCCATGGCCACCCAGTTAATAGGGACGCACCGAATTTCCCAAGGTGGGCGCGGCCCTACCGGGGGTCCGAGGTTTCATAAACAGGCACCCCCTAGTTGCTAGGGGGCCGTGGGGTCTCTGGCTGAACGGGTTACATAAACCTTTCAGTTCTTCAGGAACTTGGGGGCGGCCCCCCCACTCAATGATTTCCAACAACAACGTGGCGGTCGGCCTCAAGTCGATCTTTTTGAAGTCAATCAGCAGAGAACGAGACCGGTACTATTTCCCGCGCCGAGTTGTCGATCGATTTGGAAAACCAAACGCGAGTGCGATGCGCAGCGCACCGAGCGTGCTGCACGGCTGCGAAATCGCTCTACGGGCGCTTAACCCTCGTCGTTAAGGTCAAGCTGGCCTTGGGCTTTGGCTGGATCGTCAGGTAGCTCGTCCGACGATACGGCGCTTATACCAATAGAGCGGGCGAAGTTGCGAAGGCCCTTGTCGTCAGAATAGATGCACGTCGCAAGACGGCTACGCGCAATCGCTACGATTTGGTGATCGAATTTCACCTTACTCCAAACGGCGCTTTGCTTGCCTTTCTTGTTACCGGAAGACAGCGCCGCCCGAATGCTAATCGAACACTCGATTGCCGCACGTTGGTCGAACGGCACGACTTCGAAGCCAGATGATCTACTAAATTCGTCCGCGAGGTCGGGAGCGTAAACAAGGAGCTCCGACAAAGCAGGTGTCGGAATAAGGATTTTCGTTCGCCCCTGGCTAAGGGTACGCACGAGAAAATCCAAGCGCTCTTTTTTATGTCGCTCTGTCGTGCGGGGCGTGAGGAGACTAATAAGAATTCCAGCATCAAAAACGACCATTAATCGCTTCCCCGGATCCTTTGGTGTTCTTTTATCGGTTCATCAAGTTCCGCCCATCCGTTTCCCGGATGTGATGCGAGCGTGGCAAACACCTCGTTAGGCGGCGTCTCGTCAAGCTCCTCAAAATGAGCAACATGAAAGCTCACCAGACCCCAACCACCTTCACTCCAGCGTTCCCAAAGCCCTTGTCCGTGAATACGAACTGGCTTGCCAAGATAATGGCGAACAAGCGCTCGTGCCGTCTCAGGCGTTGTTTCGATTCCCTTATGAATCGTCTGTCCATCGAGTGATTGCAGCCACACAGGAATCGTTCGGTCCGTACCGCCGATGCGAATGACGGTGCCGTCTAGACAGCCAGCCTCGCGCAACCTGTAAGGCTTTTCATCAGGAATCTCGCGGCCGAGGAACTTGACGTAGACAACGTTCCCCGCCTTCAGCGTGGCCTTGGCATTGTCCGCCTTGAGAAGGCGATTGATCGCCTCGAACGGTTTTCGAATGTCATCGGGGGCATCAACTGAGTGCGCAAGTTGCAGGCGTGCTTGAATCTTGGGTATCGCCGGAAAATCGACCTTCGCCTGCGGAATCGCGCTTCCCTTTTTCACGCTCGTGAAGTGCACGTGTTCATGGCTACCGAGCAGGTCAGCAAGCTGAGTCAAATACTCCGCCAGCCGCGACATCGGGAGCGTGTCCGGCGTAAAAGCGTCGATTCGAAATTGGATGAGTTCGGTCTTGTCCATGGCATGGCCTTCGCTCTGATTATATGGTGAAGAGCCTCAGTGAGCCTACTAACATTGCGCCTCCGCTGAGTTGGCTCACAAGGTATACATTCAGGCTAGGCCGTTCGATAGCCAAATACAATAGCTCAAAAGGTTGACCGTGTTGTGAGCCACCTCTACTATTGAGCCATACCAGTTCTGAGCCACGCACGGATACCGACCATGAACGCAGCCGCCAACACCGCCAAGACCATCACTCTGTACTACGGTCGTATCTCGACCATCGACGGCCAGACGTCAGCGACTCAGTACGACGATGCAGCCAAGCAATGTGTGAGCGCCAAGCACGTACACATCGACGAAGGTGTGAGCGGCTATCACGTGGCCCCTATGGACCGCAAAGAGTGGACGCGGGTTATGGACAAACTGAGCGAGGGTGGCGTGCTGTACGTGCGCTGGCTCGACCGTATCAGCCGCAACTACGACATGCTGTCGAAGACCATGAATGAACTGATGGCCATGGGCGTCAAGGTCGTCTGCACGCTGAACGGGATGGTGTTTGATGGTCGGGCTACGGATGCAATCTCCAAGGCCACCCGAGACGCTGTGCTGGCCTTCATGGCCGCTCAAGGCGAAGCGGACTACCTCAATCGTCGCGAGATGCAGAAGCAAGGCATTGCGACCGCTAAGGCCCAAGGGAAAGAGATGGGACGCCCCAAGGCCGCAGACGCATCCGCAGTGGTCGCATGGCGTACCGAGCATGGCGCAAGCATCAAGGAGACCGCAGAGCATTTCCAGATCGGAGCGGCCACGGTCAAGCGCTACTGCGCCGCTAAGTGATCCGAGGGATCCAAGGGGGGCGCTGTCCCCTTAGTTGGGGACTCTTTTACAGCCACCTTACCGATTATCCTGACTAGCCGCGCCAAAGCGGCGCTTAGCTTTGCCGCGCAAGACCGTCGATCTCATTCGACAGCGAAGCGGCCTTGTCTCCCATGGCTCTGGAATAGATCGCATACGATTGAAACAAATAGTTAGTGCGGGTTCCGTAGAAACCTAGGAGCCGCTTGCAGACCTCGGCAATACCGACACACCTGGCAGTACTCAGGAACCCGGTGTAGCCGCAATAGATCGGTCAGGCGGGGCTGCCTACACCAACGGCTTCTCTTACCTCGGGAACGGCTGTTTTGCGTCTATGGACACGTAACCGGGTAAACCGGCTGGAACGGGCGACCAAGATCGCGCCCACCCGGAACCCTGCGCCCGTCAGATGACCTGCGCGTAATGTGCGTTGCGGAAATGCTCGCCGGGTATTCGAAGGGAAATTGAATGGACGCCGCCTGTTTGTGTCAGCATGCAGCGCTGGAAATGAAATGTTTGCCGACCTTGTATGTGCAAAAAATCCGGAAATGTATTCTGTCGCGGCACCAGCGATAGACGTTCGGTTCGATCATGCTGTTGCGTTCTGGAGCGCATTCTATGTTCGGCTGTTTTCAAGCAACTCCACTTCCATGAACTCGGAGCGCATCACTAAAGCTTTCAAGGCATTGGCAAATTTGTTCGGAGTTCCCACTCATTGGACGCGCAAAAATAAGTCTTCTCAGTGGGAGCATGAGGTTATAAAAAACTAGCACTTCACAACAATGAGAGGTCCGGCGTGGACGTTAGAAAGTTATTATTCTTAATCGCGCTAACAACAGCTTCAACCTTGGCACAGGCACAAGTCAAACTCATGTTGTTCGGAGGGGCGAGCCACGACGTCTACTTGGGCTGTCTGAACTGCTCCGATGTGGCACCCGACTCAGTCCATAATGATATCGGTCAATACGGTTCAGACATTTCGCCGCAGAGCATCTTTAATGACATAGGTCGGTACGGATCGGACATATCTTCTGAAAGCCCATGCAATGATATAGCACCTGATCCTCCAGTTATTGTCGATCAAAATGGTGGATTCTACGGCTATCTGACGCTCAATGATATGCATTCCAAAGCAGTCACCGATCAGAACATCCTCGCGTGGTTAAAATATAACGTCTGTAAGGTGCAACGCTGACTGCCTCGAAGGGCGGCTTTTGAGCGCCGCGGATGGCTGTGACGGGTCGTGATATGCCAGTTGTATCGGTCATAGGACTATGTTTCCGTATAAATCTGTCATGCTCGCCAAGCTCACCCATTTCGGATCATTTCCTGTCTCCCAGCCCGCCGACGTTACATATCTATAAGGCCGCTTTGCTGCTTTCAATGCATCGCGCCACTTCACGGCGGTCTCTACTGTGCCTGACAATTCCACATAACGGTGGTTATTGTCACCGATCCTACCAATCATGCCGAACAACACCTCACCAGCGTCAACAAGCCCAAGGTCAGAGTGTTCGAGTTCAACGCGGGAATGATAGTAGTCACGCGTATTCAACCAGCTGATCTCTTTCTTCTCGGCGCGAGAGTAGATTGCACAGAGGAACGCAGCGAACACAAGGAACGCTACCTTTTCGACCCAACGAGGAATCGGAGGAATCATCTCCAGAATCACATCCATGAAGCGCCAATAAACTGCCAGAGCTGCAAGTCCCGCGATTACGATCAAAGCTAATATAAGAAGGCCGCCGACCGGAGTGTGACCGATGTAGAAGTCTCTGATGTGAATGGCGGTCGAAATCCGACATTGGATGGCGGCGTCGGACAGCCGTGCGACGCGATTGCTGTTCAGCCCGGCGACTCTGGGACGTTTCATGGGGCTCAGATTCGGGTGCGTCGGAGGGAGCCCGTAGGGCGAGCGCAGACGCACCGGGGATGTGCGGTTCGCCAGGGGGATGACGCGGGAATCGGGATGCGGTAGAAGAACGACTACAACTGACCGCCGAAGAAACAGGCCCGACACCGGTCCTAACCGCCAAGTTCATTCCAGTGTCGAGCCCCACACGCGCACAACGGGGTACGGGTGCCGGGCCAGTATGGCACGGCTGATCCGCCTCGTCGATACCGCTTCGGCATTGACGGGGACTGCCGATGCCGGCCACTGGCCGCCTCTTTCTGTGCGCCCGCTGCCGGGCGCAGGTCGTCGTGTGCCGGCGTTGCGATCGCGGCCAGATTTACTGCGGTGGCGACTGCTCACAGGCCTCGCGCCGCGCCCGCCTGCGCGAGGCTGGCCAACGCTATCAACTCAGTCGTCGTGGCCGCTTTGCACATGCCGAACGGATGCGTCGCTATCGTCAGCGCCTCAATAAAGTGACGCATCAGCGTTCCCCGACACCCGTCGCCAATGCTCTACTGCCACTGACTTCGACGACGACGGCCACCGC